>JAFXGB010000008.1 GCA_017520235.1 Muribaculaceae bacterium
ATTGGAGAATAAAAACCCAAATACCATTAAAGGTACTGCGAGAATAGAAATATCGGCTTTAAAACCGAGCCATGAAACAAGCCATGCGGTAACTGTAGTACCGATATTAGCACCCATTATGACACCGATAGCTTGTCCGAGAGAAAGGAGTCCTGCATTTACAAAGCTGACAACCATTACTGTTGTTGCTGATGAAGATTGGATGATTGATGTGATACCAAGACCTGTCATTACTCCTTTCAATGGGTTGGAGGTCATTGCCGATAAGAAACTTCTAAGTTTTTCGCCTGCTACTTTTTGCAAACCTGAACTCATTAAGTTCATCCCATAAAGGAACATACCTAATGCTCCTACTAATGTAAATACTTGTAATATGCTCATAATTATCTATCTTTATTCGGGTACAAAGAAAATGTAAAAATGTTTCATAAATGTTTCAAAAAATATTACATTTTGATTAAATTTTAGATTAACTATGTTTAGATGTAAAAAATCTATATATTTTTGTATTGAAATTAATCTATGACGCAATATGTCTACTGAACGAATTTTGATTGTTGATGATGAAGAAACTTTATGCGAGGTTTTAAAACTAAATCTTGAAAATGAAGGTTATGATGTAGATATTGCCTTTAGTGCAGAGCAGGCGTTGAAGCTCGATTTGAAAATTTATTCATTAATACTTCTTGATATCATGATGGGTGAAATCAGTGGTATTAAAATGGCAAAGATGCTTAAAAACGATATAACAACAGCTAATATCCCAATTATATTTTGTACTGCACGTGATACTGAAGATGATATGATAATGGGACTTAATCTTGGTGCTGATGACTATATAATGAAGCCATATACAATTAGAAATATCATAGCACGAGTAAGGAGCGTATTACGTCGCACATCACAACAAAAGATAAATACATCGGAAGAAAAACCGAATATTTTGCAAGTCGATGGATTGATGCTTGATTTGGAATTTAAGCGTTGCATTGTAGATGGTACAGAAGTTAAACTCGCAAAAAAAGAGTTTGAATTATTGGTATATCTTATTTCTCATAGAGGAAAAATTTGTTCTCGAGAACAAATTTTGAGTCGTGTATGGAGTGATGAGGTTGTTGTTTTAGATCGCACAATTGATGTAAATATTACACGTGTGCGTTCTAAAATAGGAGATTATGGAACTTATATAGTTACTCGTTCAGGTTTTGGTTATGGCTTCCGTGATTAAGTTGTCATATCATAAACGACTTTTTTTACAGTTGTTTTCATTTTCGTGGGCTATTGTATTATGTTTTATAGGCTTTCAGTACATAAGAGAAAAAGAATATAAATCGGAATTCTTGAGCGCTCAATTGCAACAATACAATAGACATTTACTTGTGGCAATTGAAGACGGTGGATCATATGAGGAATATATTGCATCACATGAAAAACCATTTGAAAACTTGCGTATTTCAATTATAGCTCTTTCAGGAGCAGTTGTCTATGATAATACAATATCAATAGATTCACTTAATAATCATCGCAATCGTTCTGAAATTGCCGATGCATTAAAAAAAGGTTCAGGGTATCATATTGGTAGGCAATCAACAAGTGATGGTCGAGAATATTTTTATTCAGCCACAAGAGGAGAACGGGTAATTGTGCGTACAGCAATTCCATATTCTAATACTCTTCATGATTTACTTGAAGCTGATTGGTCATTTTTGGTTGTGATGATTTCTATTAGCTTAGCTATGAGTGTATTGGCTTATTTTACGACTCGGAAACTTGGTAAAGAGATTGAACGAGTTAATCACTATGAGGCTGAACAAGAGAAAAATCGCATAAAACGGCAGCTCACAAATAATATTAACCATGAATTAAAAACTCCTGTAGCCTCTATTCAAGTATGTCTTGAAACATTGTTATCAGGTATTGATTTAAATGAAGAAAAACGTCAGGAATTAATAGAACGATGTTATACTCATAATGAACGGCTTCGACGATTATTGAGTGATGTTTCTCTTATTACCCGAATGGAAGATGGTAGTGGGCTTATAAGTAGAGAGATAGTAAATATCAATAATATAATATCCGAGATTTCTGAAGAATTGGCAATTATGCCTGAAGATGAACGATTAATTTTACATACAGACTTTAATGACCAAGTGGAAATAGAAGGAAATCAGTCTCTCATAGGATCTATTTTTCAAAATCTTACAGAAAATGCAATTGCATATTCGGGAGGGAAAAATATTTATATCTCATTACTTTATAATAACGATACAGAATGTTGTGTCTCTTTTGAAGATGATGGTAGAGGAGTTGAAAAAAAGCAGTTATCTCGACTATTTGAACGATTCTATCGAGTGGACAAAGGTCGTTCCCGCCAAAAAGGAGGTACAGGTCTAGGTCTTGCAATTGTGAAGCATGCAGTTCAATTTCATGGAGGAAATATAATAGTCATCAATCGATCAAATGGAGGGTTGAGATTTGAATTTACATTAAAGAAACAGGGTAAAAACCATAATTTGTTGTAAGTCATATTTTCCTCTTTCGTATCTTTGTTGTAATTTTGTAATTGATATAAACAAATAAATAAAAAAGATATGGTAATACAACGTTGGCAATCATTATATTTATTGATTGCATCATTATTTATAGGGCTTTTCTGCTATATGCCTATGGCATCATTAGTTGATAATAGTGAACTTAGTATGTGTCAATTTCCTATATATCTAACACTGAATGTGTTAATCGGGATATTATTACTAATATCTATTTTCTTATATAAAAATCTTGCCCGACAAAAAACTGTAGTGAAAATATGTATGATGCTAAATGTCGCATCAATAATTACAGGAATGTTGATTATGTATAATATGTGGTCGGAGGTAATCGAATGGAACGGTCCTGTATTATTGGTCGTCGCGGTACTTGCTATTACGTTAGGAGCTTATCGTCACATTGTCGCTGATGAACGTTTGCTTAAAAGTTATGATCGAATAAGATAAGATATAATAATGTATAAATAAAAATCTCGCAAGATTATTCTTGCGAGATTTTTTCTTTCAAATAAATTCCTGTGTATGATTTCGGATTTGAAACAACCTCTTCAGGTGTCCCAGTGGCAACAATATACCCTCCATTTTCACCCCCTTCAGGACCTATGTCAATAATATGGTCGGCACATTTGATAATATCCATGTTGTGTTCAATGATTATTACCGTATGACCTTGTTTTATTAATCTATCGAAAGAATCCATCAAAGTATTTATATCATGGAAATGGAGCCCGGTTGTTGGCTCGTCAAAAATGAACATTGTTGGCTCAGGCTTCTCCTGGCTTAGATAATATGCAAGTTTTACACGTTGATTTTCCCCTCCGGAAAGAGTGGACGATGATTGGCCTAATTTAATATAGCCAAGCCCTACATCTTTAAGTGGTTTTAGGCGACGAACAATCTTTCGCTCTGTGCTTCCGTCACTTTCTCCAAAAAATTCAATAGCTTGATTGACGGTGAGATTTAATATATCATTGATGTTTTTGCCTCGATATTCGATCTCAAGTACATCCTGTTTGAAACGTTTCCCATGACAAGCTTCACAAGGGATGGTAATATCAGCCATAAATTGCATTTCGATGGTGATAGTTCCTTCGCCTTTACACTCTTCACAGCGACCACCTTCGGCATTGAAAGAGAAGAATGCCGATGTAAATCCCATCTGTTTCGCCCCTTGTTGGTCGGCATATAAGCGGCGTATCTCATCATAGGCTTTTAAGTATGTTGCTGGGTTACTGCGAGTAGATTTACCTATAGGATTTTGGTCTACAAATTCTACAGCGGTAATGCGAGACATATCCCCATTTAAACCCATGAAAGATCCCGGAGCATCGCATGATTCTTCTAAGTGGCGCATCATTGCACGATATAATATATCACGCACTAATGTAGATTTGCCTGAACCACTGACACCTGTGACGACAGTTAAGACTCCAAGGGGGAATTTTACATCAATATTTTTTAGATTGTGCTCTCTTGCTCCTTTCACTTCAATATAGCTGTTCCAGCGACGGCGTTGGCGGGGTAGAGGTATAGATAATTCGCCATTTAAGTATTTTACCGTATAGCTACGTGATGCCTTCTCTAAATTGCTGATATTCCCTTGATATATTATTTCTCCACCATGACGACCTGCATCAGGACCTACGTCAATAATATAGTCGGCAGCTCGCATTATTTCTTCGTCATGTTCAACGACGACAACAGTATTGCCTAATCTCTGCAACTTGCGCAATACGCCTATGAGTTTTTGTGTATCACGAGAGTGTAATCCGATGCTTGGCTCATCCAGAATATATAGCGAGCCAACAAGGCTACTACCGAGCGATGTCGCAAGGTTGATGCGCTGGCTCTCACCACCTGAAAGAGACGATGACAAGCGGTCAAGAGTCAAATAGCTTAACCCTACATCGCATAGAAAACCGATGCGATTTTTAATTTCTATAAGCAATCGAGACGCAATAGCTTTATCTTGAGCATCTAACTCTAATGTGTCAAAAAAATGCTTCAGTTGATCTATTGGCATTTTTACAATATCAGAAATTGTTTTCCCATATATCTTGACATAGTTAGCCTCTTGACGCAAGCGACTGCCATGGCAATTGGGACAAGTGGTTTTCCCTCGATATCGTGCGAGCATCACACGATACTGAATTTTATATTGATTGCTTTCTACCATTTTAAAGAAAGTGTCAATACATGGAAAATCTTCTGCTCCATGCCACAATATTGCTTTTTCTTTATCTGTCAATTCACAATAAGGGCGATGAATGGGAAATCCCACTTGAGATGCAACTCGAATGAATGCTCGTTTCCATTCGCTCATCTTTTCTCCACGCCAACAAACGACTGCGTCGTCATAGACCGATAGTGCGGGATTGGGAATAACAAGAGTTTCATCAATACCCATAACCTTGCCAAATCCTTCACATCGAGGACATGCACCATAGGGGTTGTTGAAATTAAACATCTGGTCATTTGGCTCCATAAATGTGATGCCGTCAGCCTCAAATCGTTTAGAGAAATTTAGACGTTTGATCTCATCATTTATCCAGAGGATTATACTACATTCATCATGACCTTCAAAAAAAGCAGTTTCTATGGAATCAGCAAGTCGACTCAGTTCATCTCCTTCGTGAGTGATTGAAAGACGGTCAATTAAAAGATCATAACCATCAGCTGTTTCTGGGCATTTATTAATAATATCTTCAATTAAGATAAACTCGGTATTATGTAGTAATCGAGAATATCCCTCTTTTAAATATATGTCTAACTGAGTTTTGAATAATCTATTTTCCGGCAAATTTATTGGGCTCGCTATTGCGATGCGCGTACCCTCAGGATATGATAACACAGTATTGATAGCATCTTCAATAGTATGTTTCTTTACTATTTCGCCAGTTTTGGGTGAATATGTTTTACCAATGCGCCCATATAGTAATCTTAGGTAGTCATATATCTCTGTAGATGTCCCTACTGTGCTACGAGGATTGCGAGTATTTACCTTTTGTTCAATGGCAATGGCAGGAGGAAGCCCTTTTATAAAATCACATTCAGGCTTAGCCATTTTTCCAAGAAATTGGCGTGCATATGACGATAAACTTTCTACATATCGGCGTTGACCTTCGGCATATAGGGTATCAAATGCCAATGATGATTTCCCCGACCCAGATAAACCTGTTATAACAATAAATTTATTGCGAGGAATCTCAACATCAATATTTTTGAGATTGTTTACGCGGGCACCTTTTATGATAATATCCTTTGTCGCCATCTTCCAATCAATTATTGTGCAAAGATAATGAAAACAAGTGATGAGGATTAGGTAAACATTTTGTTATTTAATATTGCTAACACTTGTTTTGTATATTCAACAGGATTTTCTGCGTTGGTAATAGCTTCGGACATGGCGATGCCATTAACTCCAGTTGAAATTATATCATCAATATCGTCAAGAGTAATTTTTCCAATCGCAACAATTGGCAATTCAATTCCAGCGTTTCTCACTTCTGAAATGATATTTTTATAATCGTCTAAACTTAAATTTTCTGTGGAGCCTTTGTATTGACCGAGACCAACATAGTCAACATCAACTTTTTTATATGCTATTATATCTTCGGCTGTGTTAGCAGTAACCCCAATAATTGCTCCGGCTCCTAATGTCTCTCTTGCTTCAAGAGCTGGCATCTTTACTTTACCGAGGAATACTCCATGAACTTTTGTCTCTAATGTGAGATTAATTCGATTATCGATAACAAGAATAGCTTCAGCTTCTTGACATAGAGGAATTATTTCTTCAGTAACTTTTTTGATATCTTCATCAGAAGAGTCTTCCATGTAAAGTTGAATCCAGCGACAACCGCCCTCTAATACCATTTTTACTTCATCGATGATGTTATACTTTTCGCTTGGGTGAGTTATGAATTGTAGCATAATTATAATCTTAGATTGAAAATATTATAAATTTTGTACTGTTTGGGGTGTGATATTTTCCATTATAGAATCTATTTCGTTGATAGTGTCATTGGGAACAGCCTGAATAGTTTCGTTTGCAGTGAAATGCATTATAATATTCCCAATAGCAAATATTGCAATTAATAGAGCGATACTTAGTAATAAACGTTTCATGAGAAATCTAATTTATAATCGGCTATTATCAGTATAGGAGTAATAACTATTTGGTGTTATGATTATATGATCAAACAATTTTATATCAAGTAATGTTGCGGCTTCTTTTATGCGATGGGTTAATCGGTCGTCTTCATTGCTTGGATTACAGTTTCCCGATGGATGATTATGTACAAGAATAATCCCGGATGCGAGTTTGTCAATCACGCTCTTTAATA
>JAFXGB010000110.1 GCA_017520235.1 Muribaculaceae bacterium
AGGCTGTAATTGATGTTGCCAAAGACGCTCAATATTGCATACAGGGAATTATTGAGCATCAGTTATGTGATTGCGAGAATGTTTTAGGTTTTCCTATTATTGGCGTGGATGATGATATTCCTAAATATGTAAATAATTCGACATTTATTATAACTGTTGGACAAATAAAAGATCCTACATTAAGAATAAAATTGGATACACTTGTTAAGAATGTAGGCGGAGATTTGGCAACGATAGTAGCAACTACAGCTCACGTCTCGGATTATGCATCAATTGAGGAGGGAACAGTAGTCCTTCATTATGCCTCAATCAATGCTGATGCACATGTAGGTCGAAACTGTATCATAAATACACATAGTAATATTGAACATGATGTAAAAATTGGCGATTTTTGCCACATCTCTACAGGTGCAATGGTAAATGGAAATTGTCAAATAGGGAATCGTGTATTTATAGGTAGTGGTGCTATTATTGCAAACGGAGTTACAATATGTGATGATTGCGTAATAGGTGCAGGTGCTGTTGTTACAAAATCAATAACAGAAAAGGGCATTTATGTAGGTAATCCGGCAAAAATTAAAGTGTGATATGAGCAATAAGACAATCATAATAGCTGAGGCTGGTGTAAATCATAATGGCTCAATGAAAATGGCAAAAGCTATGGTTGATGTAGCTGCCGATGCCGGTGTTGATTATATAAAATTCCAAACCTTCAAGTCAGAGTTGTTGGTCACATCTCAAGCTCAACAGGCTGACTATCAGAAAAAACAAGCAAAAGAAGATGATAATTCTCAACTGTCAATGCTTCGAAAATTAGAATTGAGTGAAGAAAACCATTATGAACTCATAGATTATTGTAATGCACGAGGTATAAAGTTTTTATCAACTGCATTTGATTTTAAAAGTCTTGATTTTTTATCGTCTCTTAATCTTGATTTTTGGAAAATCCCATCAGGGGAAATTACAAACTATCCCTATCTAAGAAAAATAGCACAAACGCATATGCCGGTTGTTATGTCAACAGGAATGTGTACTAATGATGATATAGAAAGAGCATTAAATGTTATAGTAAATAATGGAGTTTCTATTAAAGACATAATATTACTACATTGTAACACTCAATACCCCACCCCTTATAGTGATGTTAATCTAAGGGCAATGAATGCAATAAAGGAACGCTTTGGTGTAAAGGTAGGGTATTCTGATCACACTGAAGGTATTGATGTCCCGATTGCTGCAGTTGCGTTAGGTGCAAGTGTGATTGAAAAACATTTTACATTGGATAGAACTTTGCCAGGTCCTGACCATAAGGCATCGTTGGAGCCAAATGAGTTAAAGCGCATGGTCGAAGCTATTCGCAATGTTGAGATTGCGCTTGGTTGCGTAAATAAACAAGTAACATCATCAGAAGCAGTAAATATTGTTGCTGCGAGAAAAAGCATTGTTGCTTCAACTAAGATAAAGCAAGGAGAATTGTTTACAGAAGATAATTTAACGGTAAAACGTCCGGGCAATGGGTTGTCTCCAATGTTGTGGAATGAAGTTATTGGAAAGATTGCTTATCGTGATTTCAGTGTTGATGAATTGATAGAACTTAAAAATCAGGATGTATGAAGAAGATATGTGTAGTAACAGGAACGAGAGCTGAATACGGATTGTTGAGCAATCTGATGAAACGCATAAATGATTGTCCTGAATTGCAATTGCAAGTTGTTGCAACAAATATGCACTTGTCGCCTGAATTTGGTTTGACATATAAGGAAATTGAAGCTGATGGCTTTCACATAGACAAAAAAGTAGAAATGCTATTATCGGCTGATACCCCCACAGCGACAACAAAATCGTTGGGCTTAGGGATAATTGGTTTCGCTGATGCATATAATGATTTAAAACCTGACATGATAGTTATATTGGGTGACCGCTATGAAATGTTGGGGGCGACTTCGGCTGCACTATTGGCAAATATTCCCATTGCTCATATATCGGGAGGAGATGTTACTGAAGGAGCCTATGATGATGCAATTCGCCATAGTATAACTAAAATGAGTCATTTGCATTTTACAAGTACAGAGGTGTATAGAAATCGCGTAATTCAACTTGGAGAAGAACCTTCACATGTTTATAATGTGGGCTCTACCGGGATTGATAACATAAAACAGCTTCAACTGATGGATAAGAAATCACTTGAAGAAAATTTGGGTTTCGAGTTTGGCGATAATTGCATATTAGTTACTTACCATCCTGAAACGATAAATGGACAAGGCGCTGCAATTCAATTCCAGCAATTACTCAATGCTCTTGAGCGCATCAATTGTCGCATTATTTTTACAAAGCCAAATTCCGATTCTGATGGTCGCGTAATTATTGATATGATAGATAAATATGTCGCATCACATTCTGAAAAGGCTGTGTGCTACACATCATTGGGTTATATGCGTTATTTATCGTCATTACAGTATGTACAAGCAGTAGTGGGTAATTCATCAAGTGGATTAATTGAAGTTCCTTCTTTTGGTATTCCTACAGTAAATATCGGCGATCGTCAAAAGGGTAGATTACATGCCGAGAGTGTTATAAATTGCAAGACTGAAGAGGTTGAGATTTATAATGCATTAAAAACTGCGTTGTCATCAGAATTTAAAATAAAGGCGCATAATGTGGCAAATCCATATGAAAAAGAGGGTACTAATGATAAAATACTTGATGTCATTTTGAATTGCAACCCCAAAAGTTTATTAAAAAAACATTTTTATGATTTACCATGAATATATCGAAACACATAATAAATAAAGATGCTTCAATACTTGATGCATTAGAACAGTTAAATACGACGACAAATTTTACTCTTTTTGTTGTTGATGAGAATCGAAAAGTCGTCGGAGCTGTTACAGATGGCGATATTCGTCGAGGTTTAATTGCCGGAGCTTCAATGGATGATGCTATATATAGTATCTGCCATAAGTCGTTTCGTTACATTGATGATAAGGTGAAAGATACTCCATCCTTGTTTAATGAGATAAAGAAATCGGGAATTACGTTAGTCCCATATCTTGATGATTGTGGGTGTATAAAAAAACTGATAGATTTACGTTACATAAACGCTTTGTTGCCTATTGATGCTGTGTTGATGGCAGGTGGAAGAGGCGAGCGTTTAAGTCCACTTACTGATAATTGTCCGAAACCATTGTTGCCATTGGGGGGCAAACCCATTATAGAACATAATATAGATAGAATTTTATCTTTCGGAATATCGAATATCACTTTATCTGTAAGGTATTTGAGTGATCAGTTGCGAGGATATTTTGGTGATGGTAAACAAATAGGTGCGTCTATAAACTATGTCGAGGAGAATTCTCCATTAGGAACAATAGGCTCTGTTAGTTTGATAGAAGAGTTCCAGAATGATACTATATTGGTCATGAACTCTGACTTGTTTACAAATATCGATTTGGAGGAATTCTATACACATTTCATTGAAACCGGTGCCGATATGTCAATTGCGTCAATTCCATACAATGTGAGTGTTCCTTATGCGGTCATGGAGTTTGACGGAGATAAGGTTAAATCTCTTGTAGAAAAGCCTACATATACTTATTATTCCAATGCCGGAATTTATATGATTAAGAAATCTGTGTTACAACAGCTGGAATATGGTAAGCATTGTGATGCAACTGATTTGATGCAACGTCTCATTGATAATGGGAAAAAGGTTACCTCATTCCCTATTGTTGGGTATTGGATTGACATTGGCCGTCATGAAGATTACAAGAAAGCACAGGAGTTTATTAAATATATAAAGCGATGAAAACGTTATTTTTAATTCCTGCTCGTGGAGGATCTAAGGGTATTCCTGGTAAAAATATCAAGCCGTTAAATGGGAAACCCTTAATATATTATGCTATTGATGCTGCAAGAGAGATTGCAAATGGTGACGATGATATATGTGTTAGTACCGACGATGATGATATTGCTAATGTCGTGAGCGAATATGGCTTAGATGTCCCATTTATGCGCCCTGATGAATTGGCACGCGATAATTCCGGAACTTATGAGGTGATAATGCATGCACTTGATTATTATAAATCACAAGGGCGCGAATATGATGTCGTGGTATTATTGCAACCTACATCTCCAATGCGTAGAGCAAAGCACGTTACCGAGGCGATGGAATTATATACACCAGATTGCGATATGGTCGTTTCGGTATGTCAGGCTCGTAGCAATCCTTATTATGTAATGTTTAGTGAAAATGCTGATGGGTATTTGCAAAACATAATGGAAGGTAAATTTACTCGTCGGCAAGATTGCCCGCAAGTGTGGGAGTATAACGGAGCCGTATATATAATGAATGTAAACTCGTTGAGACAAAAATCATTATCGCAATTCACTAAACGAAAAAAATATGTAATGTCGGCAATGGATAGTATAGATCTTGATACTCCTGATGATTGGGACTATGCCGAATTCATTATGAGTAGAAAAAAAGGCAAAAATTAACAATATGGCTGACAATTATTTGGAGCGAAAGATGGAAGAATATCGTAGCGGAAAGACGCAACAACGTGTGGTTAAGCGCACACCGAGTGGCGCAAAGCCCGGAACGATAAATATTAAGTTCCCATCTCGTCGAGTATTTATAACAGGTGGAGCAAAGGGTATTGGTCGTGCTATAGTAGAGGCTTTTCGTAATGCTGATTGTAAAGTCGCTTTCTGTGACAAGGATAGTAAAGCCGGTACAGCTACGGCACAAGCAACGGGTGCGCAGTTTTATCCTGTTGATGTTACTGATGCTAATTCCCTTGATTTATGTGTTGAGAGAGTAATAAAGGCATGGGGTGATATTGATGTGATAGTCAATAATGTCGGAGTAGGTAATTTCGTCCCATTGACAGAATCATCTATTGACGATTTTGATAAAGTTCTTGCGACAAATCTTCGCCCTATATTTATAACATCTCGCCGATTGGCAATACATCGCCAATCGTTGTCAGAGCAACCTAAATATGGTAGAATAATTAATATTTGCTCTACGAGATATAAGATGAGTGAGCCGGGGACAGAAGGTTATGCTGCGTCAAAAGGTGGTGTCGATGCTTTAACACATTCATTAATGGCATCTTTAGCACCATTGCACATAACTGTTAATGCCATATCTCCCGGATGGATAGAAAATTATAATTATGCCACACTGACAGATGCTGATCATCTTCAACATCCATCGCAACGAGTTGGCAAGCCAGAGGATATTGCTCGAATGTGTCTTTTTATTGCGCATCCCGATAATGATTTTATTAATGGAGAGAATATTGTTATCGATGGAGGAATGACTCGCAAAATGATATATGTAGATTAAAAAACTAAATTTTGAATAAATTGCGCCCCTATCAACATTGCCGATAGGGGCGCTTTCATAATATATAGACACCTATATAAGTGGAGGTTATTTAGCTCCTTCATTGATTGTGCAGATGCTTACGCGATTCCATGTCGGTTCTGTAAACATGTCGCCAATTCCTTGTCCTTCAGCTTTGATGCGATCAGATTTGAT
>JAFXGB010000111.1 GCA_017520235.1 Muribaculaceae bacterium
CCACTGATGTTCACCAAAAAACGTAGAAGTTTTGTTTATGCGCAAGCATAGCGCAACATATATAGCAATAAACCACAAGTCGCCACTCATTCCGTCGAGAATGCGCCCAAACTTAGAATATTGCTTTGTCATGCGCGCCAATTGTCCATCGGCACTATCAAATGAATTGGCCCACATGAGCAATAGAACTCCCAACACATTTACCCAAAACTCAGGGAAATACATCAATATCCCAGCTCCGACGCCTAAGAAAATAGACGCTATTGTAATCGCATTAGGAGAAACGCCAAAATGTCTCGCCAAGCGTGCCCACATATAGCCTATGGGACGATAAAAAATGAGATCTATAGACTCCTCGGTGTCCATCGACTTCAAGGAATTGCGATAATCATTTCTTATTTCGTCTATCTTTGACATCTACAAGCAACTATTATGAGATATATTCAGTATAATTATTTATGAAACGTTTAAACGCTGGTAATTTCATCAACACAGTTTCAAACAATGCAATGCCCACTACTGAGCATAATGCACCGAGTATTACATCTATTATATAATGATGACATGAGTAAACGGCAGTAAACCATATCCCTATCATTATTATTGCGAAAACCACTCGCAACCACATTGCGCAACGTGAACGCAACGAATAATAAAAGGCAATTACCATATATGCCGAGTGGAGAGATGGCACAGCTGCAAACACATTGGCATTGCGAGAATATAATCCATCAAACACCATCCAACCAGTCATTGCGTCAAAACGACCGAGTCCGGCAACATCTCCGGGGGTACCAAGAATGGGCTCAAATCCATATTTTATCACATACCATGGTGGAGCAGCAGGGTGAATATAGTAACAAGCAAACCCTATGAGGTTTACAAGCAAGAATACTATCGCAAAGTGTAAATATATCTTGCGCTGACGGCTGAAATATAACCCTATACCAAACATGATGGGAACAGGTACCCAACACAAATAGAACACGCCTGCCCAAAAGTCCATAAATGAGCAGTTATGAAGATTAAAGAACTCATTTGGGGTGAGTACTCCTTGAGCTGTTGTTATACCAAATAATGCTTTCTCGGCTTCATAGAGGGCCTTGACATCAATGGGGTTTACCTCATAATTTGGCAACAAGTTCATCCAATCATAAGATATCCCAAACAATGCAAATGGGACAAGCGCAACAACAAATTTGCGAGTAGCACCATTAAACAAGAACATTCCGGCAATCAAGAACGCAAGCAAGCCATGTTCAGGACGCATTCCTATGCAAAATCCAGTAACACATAGCCAAATTGCAAGGCACACAACTAATATCACACTCTCTTTCAGAGAGGGGAATTTTGTAATATTTTTCAACATCATCAACCTATTTTTTCATCAGTTGTTTGCGACAATGCATGATGCGAGCAAAGGCTGTGAGATTGGCAAAAACAGCAATTATACCCATCGCGACAATAAGAATTAGCATAGGATCAAATACCGGAGCCACTGCATTAGCCCCATAGATACCACATGCAAGAGCTGCAACACTTGTTACGACAACACGTTCAGGGCGTTGCATAAACCCTATTTTACATTCTATATCAAGACCTTCGGCACGTGCTCTCACATAGCTCACCATGATAGAGCCTATCAATGCGAGGAATGTAATTATTGCACCTGTTTCATAGCCTGTTTCCATGAGGTAATAAGTTATACCTCCCAATGTAAACAATTCGCAGTAACGGTCAAGAACAGAATCATACATTGCACCAAACGTACTTATCATTCCTCCCAAGCGAGCAACTTGACCATCAAGCATATCAAACAATGAGAAGATGATTATTGTAGCACCTGACCATGCAACCCAATAGAATTGCTCTGTCACGGTCTCCTGTGTTGAAGCATAAACCATCAATGCCGCAGCAAGAACATTCCCCAAAAATCCTATTGTTGTTACCACATTAGGAGTAATACCTATTTTAATCATTCCATATACAAGCGGATTTATCACCTTGTATATCAATTGCTGTAACGCATCGCGCAATTGTTTAAAAAATTTCTTCATTGCTATACTAATGTTTTATTTTTGTTGACACTTTTTTAATTGAATTTTTAATGGGCACGTTGCGGAAAACGAAATAACGTTGCAACATGAAATTCCAGAAGATTGAAACTACTAGCGACACAGCAAGCTGTGCAGCCATGAAACATCCTTTATCTGTAACACCCCAATCAGCGAGGATTGGCAATCCTTTCAAAAATTCTGTAACTATATCGGTACCAAATGAGTTAAGCAACAAGCTTCCTACCCACACCATAGCATATTTTATTGCGACATATCGTTTGCTACAGCCTTTGGGTTGAAATGTCCACTTATAATTTATACTGCAATTAACCACCCCTCCGGTAGCTGCACCTATTGCTTTCGCAATAAAGGCATCAGGAATGATGTATGCAAACAATATATAGCTCAATCCCATATCTATCCATGAGGCAATCTGAGATGAGACAGAGGCCTTCAAAAACATCAGAAGCCCTTTGGCTTTCTTAGGTTTCTCTTTAATATTTTCCTGTGTTTCCATATTATCAAATGAAATAGTTGAGCAATAATATTACTATCGCGCCATAAACCCCGGCAAGAATATCATCGGCCATGATACCATAACCGCTCTTTAGATTTTCCATCTTCCTAACGCCCAATGGTTTTACCATGTCGAAGAAACGGAAAAGGACAAATGCCACAAGGATTGTGTACCATTCTGCATCGTAAGGAACAGCAAGCAATGTAATCCACATACCCACGACCTCATCTATCACTACACGCGAAGGGTCTTCGCCCCAATATCGTTCTGCAACTGTTGACGACCACACTCCCAAAATAGTGAACACCACAATCAAAAGTGCAGTTATCGTCATCCATGAACAATAGCCCATAAAAAGAAACATTGGTAGCCACACAGCTATTGCAAAGACAGCACCCATGGTTCCAGGTCCCCAAGGGAAATATCCGGCACCACATGCAGTTGCTATAATTTTGTGTATGAGTGGAAATTTTTTCATCCTCTATATCCTTTTATTTTCTATATTCTTTAATCTCAGCCATTATCGATTTGGCAATACTTGATGCTGCCTCGGCACGACATGGCGCATAGCTTGGCCAGTCATTAAAACTAATCAGCTTCACCTCGCCATCAGAAGATATTATACAATCACCTCCATATATTTTTACATTTAATTCTTCGGCGGTTTTTGTACATAGTGCTTTTATCTTTTGTCCCATTGCCTTAATTGCCTCACTACCGGTGTTCAATAGTTCATAACCATACTTGCCACCATTGGCAACAAATGGACAGAACCAATAAAAGAAAGGCTGACCTTTTACGCCATAAAATTTCACCAAATCTCCTGTGAGGTGCTTACTGATAACTGCACGAGGTATTCCACGCAAAAAATACTCTTGCAACATTTCTTGTGCTTCCTCAGCATGACGCACATAGGTTACATCTTCCTTATGCATGGCATGTTGATCGCCTCGCTTAATCCAACATTGAGCAATATCGGCTTTTTGAAGACGATTTTTCACTACCTCATCGGTATTCACGACAAAACTTTCAGGATAAGGGATATTATTTCCTAAAAGAATGCGTGTCATGCGCTCACGCACACAATTTTCTATTCCGTATCCGGAGTTCAGTACCAATCGACCATCATCCTCCATCTTTTGCAATAGTGCAATCGATTTGGGATCTCGGCACATGTTCACAATGATACTCTCCTCAACCTTTCCGGCGAGGAATTGCTCCTCACTATAAATTTTCACTTCACAGCCACGCTTGCGCAACTGCTCGGCAACCATATTTAATATCGTTGCATCATTGCCTATGTGATTAGGGGAATACACCCCGGCTCTCATTATCGCAGCTATTTTTATCTCAGACATTATCTTTATTTTTCTTGCGTTCCACTTCCTTGACAAACTCATTGGCTGTTGAGATGTCATTTACATGGTCAACATCTATAATCTTCTCAAATTCATAAGCCTGCAACTTCAATCCAGCCTTAACCAATTCTCGCTGATAATCGCGCATATCAGTTATACCGTTTTGAATACAGTCATTCAGCACTTTGACGGCCTTGACGCTCAAGGCATATATACCTCCCGATATGATGCGAACTTCGTCCCATGATTCATCACTGAATTTTGTGATGTAATTATTTTCATCGACATCTATATATAAAGGAATTTCGTCATCGATAAATGATGTTACTGCCATATAGCCATCAACATCATTGTCTTTTTCAAATGCGTCAATATATTTGACAAACTCATCTTCATCAAAGACTGAATCAACTGTTGAAAGACAGAACTTATCATCTTTCAGTCTGTCGCTGATTTCATAGAAACTCAACAAAGAACCTTCGGTTGATTTTACAATAACATCGAGCGGGATGGGCAATTCAAGAGATTGAAGATAGTCTCTCACCTCGTCCATCTCCTCATTTATAATGATGCTTATAACAGTAGCATTGCATCTTATGAACGAGTCGATAAGACGCTTTATCATGGGCTCTCCGCCAATCTTTACAAGTGGCTTGGGAAGTATCTCCCCTTCACTTGCCATGCGGGAACCTTTGCCGGCTGCTATAATCGCAAATTTCATTCTTCGAGTTTATACCTCTGTGTCATCTTTGGTTAAATCCAGCACCACATTATCGCCACTCTTGTCAAAGTATTGACGGCGCAATGGGTTGCGTCTTATAAACGCATACTCCTTGCGATTGCGGAAAACATCAATCGCTTTATATATCGCTTCTCTGAACGATGCTTCAGAAGCCTCTCCCTTGCCTGCGATATCATAACCTGTGCCATGATCAGGCGATGTGCGCACTATGGGCAATCCCGCAGTGAAATTAACACCACTCTCCATTGCTATGGTTTTGAATGGAGCCAATCCTTGATCATGATACATTGCAAGAATACCATCAAATCGGCTGAATTGACCGCTTCCAAACAAGCCATCAGCTGCATAAGGGCCGAAACATTGTATCTTTTCCCCTTGCGCCTCTTCTATCGCCGGCATTATTACCTCTTGTTCCTCCTTACCAAGCAATCCATTTTCTCCGGCATGAGGATTGAGCGACAACACCGCAATGCGTGGACAGTCAAATCCAAAATCTTTCTTCAACGACTCATTGAAGATGCGCAATTTCTCAACAATGGCATCTTTTGTTATCGCTTCCGGAACTTTGGCAATGGGCAAGTGAGTTGTAACCAATGCTACACGTACATTATCATTACACAAAATCATCAACGACTTGTTTTCATCACCTACTGATGCTTCCAAATATTCAGTATGCCCAGGGAATGTAAACGTTTCACTTTGGATGTTGTGTTTATTTATAGGAGCTGTTACAAGCACATCGATTTCGCCATTTCGCAAATCTGTTACAGCACGGTCCAATGCCATAAAAGCTGCCTTCCCAGCCTCATCGGTCGAAACTCCGGGTTCTACTCTAACATCTTCCGACACTACATTTATAATATTGTAATCGCCATCTCTCGCATCAAGTGCCGATGCTATCTGATGAAAATTAAATGGCGCAATATCTAATGATTTTCTATAAAACGCGGCAATCTTTGCCGAACCATAAACTATGGGTGTACATAGCTCCAATATGCGATCATCTCCCAATGTTTTGAGGATAACTTCATATCCCACTCCATTAATGTCGCCGTGGGTGATGCCCACTTTTATTTTTCTGCTTTCTTTCATTGGTATATACATAATAATTCACAGAGAGTCAACACCTTAATTATCAATTCGCAATCTTTTGCCAACTTTCTGCCATTTTACAATCAGCTAAGGTAGTCATTATTCTTCAAATAGGCATAATTTCCCCTCAAAATTCAACCAATAGACCAATACTACAACCAAGTAGTATTTACTCAAAAAACAAAGCGTACTGCACAAAAACACACTTTTTTATGCAGTACAGAGTATTTATTGCACAAAAATGACAGAAATTGCGACTATGAAATCCCTAAAAACTCTGTCATTATTGTCAATCGTGTAAGCTATTCGAGGAAATTTTTACGCTTTCCTTTCTCAGTTTTTCTCTTGGGCTTTGCCGGCAAGCATGCCACATGCCGCCATGATATCTTCGCCTCGAGAGGTGCGGATGGTTGCTGTAATGCCCAATTCATTCAACCGGTCGCGGAAAGCTACCATTGCCGGCTCCGAAGTCGTTTTGAGATCAACCCCTGGAATGGCATGGAAACGAATGAGGTTTACTCGGCAGTTAAGACCTTTGAGCAATCGAGCAAGAGCATCGGCATGACGCAAATCGTCATTCAATCCTCTAAACATTATATATTCAACCGACAAACGACGCTGATGGGCAAAATCATAGTTGCTCAACAGTGCAAGAACATCCTTTAATGGATAGACCTTTTCTACCGGCATCAACGACAATCTTTCTTGAGGGAATGGCGAGTGAACACTTATGGCGATATGCACTTTTGTAGTGTCAAGAAGTGTGCGCAACTCCTTTATTTTTCCTATCGAAGAAACCGTTATGCGCTTAGGACTCCACGCAAATCCCCATGACTCGGTTAATACCTCGATTGCCCCAAGCACAGCATCAAGGTTATCCATGGGCTCTCCCATTCCCATGAACACGATATTTGTGAGTTTCTCACTTTCGGGGATTGAGAGTATCTGATTTATGATATCGGCAGAGGTCAAATTACCATGAAATCCTTGCTTTCCGGTCATGCAGAAACTGCAATTCATCTTACAACCCGCCTGTGATGAAACACACAACGTTGCACGCTCCTTGTCGGGGATATATACCGCCTCAATATCTCGACCTCCCACTCCTTCAAACAAATATTTCACTGTTCCGTCAACGGAGCGAGCCTCCATTTTGGGGTCAAATCGACCAACACAATACTCCTCCGAGAGTCGGGCACGAGCTTTCTTCGACAGGTTTGTCATCTCCTCGATATCGGTAACACGTTTTTCATAAAGCCATTGAGCCATTTGCTTTGCCGAGAATGCAGGCATACCACATGCCGATGCCACTTCACGCAATCTACTTAGCGTCATCCCTATCAAAGGTATTTTGTCTGTTGGTTTCATATTGAGCGGTTATTGAATAAATCCACAACAAAGTTAGGCAATAATAGTAAAATAATGTAATTTTGCAGAAAACATTTAATAAATCAATACCTTAAACGACATGTTACGAAAACTATTTTTGGCATCAATGACATGCCTTAGCGCAATGGCTATTAACGCCAATGATGTATATGACTACCTTTCTCAAGACGCTCCTGCGGCAAACACCTATACCCCCTACTATCATCAACGTGCATCCCACTTTGCCACTTTACCCATTGACAATAATGACATAATCTTCTTGGGCAACAGCCTAAGTGATAATGGTCTTTGGAATGAAATGTTTGATAATCCCGACATCAAAAATCGTGGAATTATTGGCGATATCGTGCAAGGGATTTCTGACCGCGTAGGTTTTGTTACAAAAGGCAAGCCCCAAAAGATATTCCTTTTAATCGGTGTAAATGATGTATCGCATCACCTCACTGCCGACAGCATTGTTACAGCAGTTGAAAAATTAGTAGTGAAAATCAAATCAGAATCTCCTGAAACCGAATTATATCTACAAAGCTGGTTGCCTATCAATAACGATTTCAAACGTTACAAAAACATGATAGGAAAAGAAATGACTATTCTTCATGGTAATGTGTTACTCGAACAAGTTGCTCGTCGCCAAGGCGTAACATGGATTAACTTGTTCCCTGTTTTTGCCGACCGCGATTGCAAGCTCCCCAAAGAGCTAACCAACGACGGATTGCACCTCAATGAAAAAGGGTACAAAATGTGGCGTGACGAAGTAGCAAAATATGTTGCACCCAATCAAAAGCTAAGCGATGGCGAACTTTATCCTATTGATAGCAACGACATACTCATTTTAGGTAACAATCTTGTGGGTGGTGCTGAATGGCACGAACTTCTCGACAATCCAAATGTAAAATCTCGCTACACATGGCCCGATGTTGTGAACAGTCTCCCTGCTCTTGCTAAAAAAATTGCAGCCAATAAGCCCAAAACAATCGTTCTACAATCAAGCTACAACCTTGTTGACAATATGCCCAAAGGACACAACTTGAGTGCTGATTTCAATGCCGATATTATTGTTGAAAAGATGACTGAAGCCATCAATGCCATTCGCGAGCAATCACCCGAAACAGAAATCATCATGCAAAGCCTCATTCCTGTAAATTCTTCTTACGAAAAATATGCGGCATTTGCAGGCTCGGCTAAAAAAGTGAAAGCAGCGAACAAAAAGCTACAAAAACTCGCTAAAAAGTCCAAAGTTACTTGGGTTGATGTTTATAGCCCACTTGCTGATGAAAATGGCGACCTTAAAGCCGAATACACCAACGATGGTTTCAAACTCATGGGAAAAGGCTATAGTGCATGGGGCGAAGTCCTCAAGCCATATTTAAATAGGTAATCATTATTACATAATGAAACCATACGTTAAAACATCTATCATAGAAGCTCTCGTCTTTGGAGTTATAATGACAATCCTATATGTTCTAGGTGGAATTATAGGTATATTTGATCATCCCAAAAGCGCATGGGAAATATTTATCTATTGCGGAGGGTGTTCCATATTTATGTTTTTATTTTATCTATGGGACAATTACCGAAAGTGCAAGAAATCAAAATAGCGCTCGCAAAACGTCGATTGATTTCAACGACGACAGTGATGCATAGTGAATAGTGTAATATTCTAAAATAACATCCAACATCTGATTCCGGTTTTCTCGCGAGAGCCGGAATCGGTGCATATTATCAAAGGTCATTCGTGACAATAATGCAACCACCGCCGCCTCTTGTTGCCCTAAATATTGCGAATGTAATGGAGCCGAGACACGAAAGATTCCATCAACCATATCAAAGATGCGCCCCTCTTGATAGGTAGAAACATCAGGCTCAATCCCCACAAAACACCCTAAGCGATACAAAAAACATAGATGAAAATTTGCTACTCCCTCAGTCGCATCATTCAGCCTCTCTATCGACTGACGCAAAAACAGAAACAGAGCCTTATCCTCTTGATATTCGCGCAACACAACCGACAACAACTCGGCAATAAATAGCGCCAATGCACTTTTTATGGGATTGGAATGAATGCCATGAGAAATGATGTCAGCTTTAGGCTCCTTCATTATATATATATCTTGCCCATGTCGGATATCAGCGACACATTCAAACGTTCCGAGTGGCATCATCAACGCACGACGACGAGCAGCCTCACGTCCTGATCCGGCAGGCAACAAAAAAGACACTCGCCCCATTTCAAGCGAGTAGGCACTCAAAATAGAATGTTTCTCATTATATTTTATTGTGCGCAAAGCTATGCAATGTAATGACCGCAACATAACATCAATATTCCAAAATCACTGCAAAATAAACAATTTCTCCCAAATAAAAACTAATTATTTTTCATATTACAAAAAAATAATTGACATAAAGGAATATCATGAATATAGTGATATTATCTCAATATAAATTTGAATAATCAAAATGGATTTCAGTGATGGCAGTAGCACCACCACCGAATACAGATGGGACAAAAACGGTAACATGACTCGAGATTTAAACCGTAAAATTTCCAAAATAGGATATAATAGTTTAAATTTGCCGGAAACAATCACCTATACCGACGGCCATAAAGTGATGAACACCTACGATTGTCTCGGGCGCAAAGTTAGCGTCATCTACCAAGTATCGGTACCATCAGTAACGACACCGCAAGCCGATGGGAGTAGCGTTACGAGCAATTACTATCGCACCTACATGCGCCGTAGCTATAGCGGCAACTGCATCTACCGCAACGACACCCTTGAGCGCATCCTCACGACTAC
>JAFXGB010000009.1 GCA_017520235.1 Muribaculaceae bacterium
CAATGAGATTGTATAGCGAAATGGGGTTTGGGGCATCGGATAGAAATTTTTGTTGGTTTACATTGATACCTATTCCTGCAATAGAGTAATTTATTGAACTGCCCATTAATGAGTTTTCAATCAATATTCCGCATATTTTCATATCATCGACATAAATATCATTAGGCCATTTGATGGCAACTCTTTTGCCGTTGATGAGTTTTTGTAAAGTTGATGTTATTGCGATTGAGACAATCTCAGAGATGGCAAATTGGTGTCGCGCGTCAATTATCTCAGGACGCAAAATGATTGAGAATGTGAGATTCTTCCCCGGTTCTGCCTCCCACGAATTCCCTCGTTGTCCTCGTCCTGCAGTTTGTTCGATTGTAGATACAACAATCCCATGCTTGCTGTCAGATGCAATTTCGGCAAGATAGGTGTTGGTGGAGCGAATAGATGAGAGTTTTATATAAGTGGGCTTGGTATTCATTCTTTTAAATTAACAATTAAATATGTTGCCATGAATAAAATTAAAATCCCTAACACAGAATAGATTATGCGTGAAACACGACGGGATAATCGATTAGTATATAATCGTGTACTGGAACTATTGAAAAACCAATCCCAATTGGCAATAGAAGCTAAGATGGATAGAAGCCCCACTATAGCTAATATTACCGCAGTGATTATTGTACCTATTGTCAATGACATTATTGCTCTGAACGTGATATTAGCAACTGGCGAGTGTCATCGTCATTGATTTTAATCTCCACTTTTACAGTGTCATAGGGGAGGATGTCTTCGATGCGCTCAGGCCATTCGAGGAAGCACAATGCCCCTGAATCGAAGTAGTCTTCAATGCCTATGTCAAACGCTTCTTCAAGATTTTCAATGCGATATAAATCAAAGTGGTAGATCAATTCAGCTGTAGTGTCGGAGCGATATTCATTCACGATAGAGAATGAAGGAGAGTTGGTGGTATCCTCCTCTACACCAAGCACTCGACAAAGAGCATTGATAAATGTCGTTTTGCCAGCCCCCATGTCGCCATAGAATGCAAATACAGTGTCGTCGCCCATGAGATTGACAAATTCTTTAGCTGCAGCTTCGATGTTATCGAGTGAAGAAATATTTATTTTAGTCATAATATATTTAGTTGTTCTGTTTTAGAATGAGTTATTATTTCTTTGTTGGATCTGAAGGGTAGGAGATGCGGGCATGATACATTGTGCGCAATCGAGAGATGAAAGACTCCTTAATCTCTCTTACATCTTTAAATGATAGGAGAGAATCATTGTGTAGTCCATCGGCAATTTGTGAGTCAATCAAGCGATTTACGAGATTTTCGATAGCTTCAGGAGTGTGGTCGGGAAGCGAGCGAGAGGCAGCCTCAACGGTATCTGCCATCATCAGGATTGAGGTCTCTTTAGATTGAGGATTTGGACCGGGATAGATGAAAGATGCAGTATCTACCTCTTCGTCGGGGTGCTGATTGCAATAGGTGTTATAGAAATATTTAGCCTTTCCACATCCATGATGTTCCGAAATGAAATTTTTAATCACAGAGGGGAGTTTTGCTTTTTCGGCACGTTTGAGCCCATCGGTTACATGGGCAATCACGATGCGAGCGCTTTGCAATGGATTTAGAGCATCGTGAGGATTTACTCCATGCTGGTTCTCGGTGAAGAAAGCAGGATTTGTTATTTTGCCAATATCATGATATAATGCTCCGGCTCTCACTAATTGTGCATTAGCCCCAATGCGATGGGCTGCTTCATAAGCAAGATTGCTCACCGACAATGAATGTTGGAACGTGCCGGGGCACTCTTCCGATAGTTCACGGAGCAAAGGGTTGTTTATGTCGGATAGTTCGACCAAAGTAACGATAGAGGTAAATCCGAAAAGTTTCTCAAAAACAAATATAAGGATATAGGCAAATGAGATGAGAACTGAGTTAATGGCGAAAATTCCAAATATGCGCAAGTCGATGCCTGATATTGTCCCGGAACTGATGACTTCGACGGCAATATAGGAAAGGCTATAGGCTGTGAAGACAAGGAGGGCCGTTTGTATGAGTTGCGAACGTCGTGTCAATTCCTTTAATGAGTAGATAGCTGTTACTCCGGCAATAAATTGAACGAAGATAAATTCAAAGGCTACATTGGCTATGCAGGAACAAAGCATTGTCTCAATTATGAGACAGAATAACGCAGTTCGGGAGTCAAAGAACACGACCATCATGATTGCTATGATGGTGAATGGGACGAGGTATAGCCCGTTGGCAAACGTGTTTTTCATTGCAACGGAAAATACGGCAAACCCTACGACCATGAGCATGATGAAAAGCATTGCACGAGTATTGGCAAACAATTCGTTACGCATAAAATAAAGGTAGTAGAATAATGCCGAGAGCAAGATGATGACAAAAAGCAATTGTCCTAAAACGGGGTAAATCTGTTGATGTTTATTCGCCTTGCGCTCTAGTAACATCTGTTCATAGGTTTGCAATATTGTGTATAGTTGAGGGGTAACCTTTTCTCCTCGGTCAATAATACGTTCACCATTCTGTATGATTCCTATCGGAGCCATAGCCTTTTGGCAGATATCTTGATATAGTCGATTAGATTCAATGGAGTCATATAAGATGTTAGGAGCTAAGAATTTGGATAGCTCGGTTGACGCTATTGGCGTGTTGAGAGATTCTAATTTCAGCAAACTATCAATTGTCGTATAGGCTTTTCTTGCTGACAAGAGGTTGTTTGTTGATTTGTTTATGATGCGATTTTCTTCTATAAATCTCATGCGAGATAGCTTCCCTGAAGTGATGGCATTGTAGGTGTTTAAATCAACAATACCATTGTTGTATATTTCCTTAAGGGCATTTATCAATTTGGCCTTTTCATATATTGAGACTGATTGATTAGCGTTTAGTGCAAGAGAATATGCATCAATAGCTGCTTTACTCTCATCGTTATTGCGTTTATATACAGGGATAAAAACATTATTGATGCTGTCTTTAACCTCATTAGCTCTGATAGAATCAAGTTGAATGGGGATATCAAAAGGTGCTGTTAACAAAGAGTAGCTCCATGGCCGATTTACCTCATAGAGGAATTGTCGTTCATTTTTTCGAGGTAAAAAATAAAGAATAATACCTACTGAGATGATAAACATCAGTGAGCGTATGATCGTTTTTTTTGAGGGTAATTTCATATAAAACGTTTTTTTATTAAAAACAATCAATATATGCGGTTAGCTTGTTTTACACCATTAATTTTTTTAACCTTTGAGCATAGGTCGTTAACCACCTTTTTGTCTTCAACCAATACTGTCAAGTCGCAATGGAACACCTCGTTTTCTGCTTCAATATCAAGTCGGCGTATGTTTAACGCAAGGTGTGATGAAATCATTTGGATAAGCTCGTGAAGAATGCCCATTCGATCAAGACCTTCAATGTGAATGTGGGCAAGGAAGGTTCCTTTGGTAGTTTCCCATTTGGTTGATACAATATTTGGACCATAGCTTGCTTTGAGCGATTGTGCACGAGGACAATCCAGTGAGTGTATAGTAACCTCGTTGTTTTCGTCAACAAAGCCCAATACCTCATCACCTGGAATGGGTCGACAACAATCGGCAATCAAGAAATTGGCATCGCCATGCTCATCATAATGAAGGATATAGGTCTCTTTTTTATTGATTTTTGGTCGAGGAACTTTTTCCTCTTCTGCATTTTCGTCTTTTTTATTACCGCCTATGCGAAATAGCTTAGAGAGTATTGATGGCGATGATTGTTTAAATCCTTTTACAAGGTTATCATCAAGGATAATATCTCCTTCTCCAAGGTGTAGGAATAATTCCTCTTTATTGTGGAGCTTGAGTTGACCAAGTATTTTGGTCGCAATTTCGTTGGTTGGGGAGATCTCGTGTTTTGCCAAAAATGCGTCATATAGTTCTTTCCCTTTTTCTATTGCTGGGTATTGAGCTTTGCGTAGGGCTGCTCTCAATCGAGTTTTGGCCTTAGCTGTATTAAGGAAGTTAATCCATTCGGCTTGTGGTTTTTGAGATTGAGAGGTGAGTACCTCAACCTGATCTCCACTCTTTAGCTTGTGAGAAAGCGGAACAAGTTTGTGATTTACTTTACCTGCAATACAATGTATACCTAATTGAGAGTGCAACTCAAATGCGACATCAAGAACGGTAGATCCTGTGGGCAAAGTTATCAATTCCCCTTTTGGCGTGAAGATGACAATCTCTGATGCAAACAGATTTAGTTTTAAAGTATCGAGGAAGTCAATAGCATTGGGGTTAGGCTCGTTAAGAATATCTTTGATTGTATTTAACCATGCATTTAGTTCCGATTCTTCATCCCCCTCTCCTATTTTATATTTCCAATGGGCAGCAAATCCTTTTTCGGCAATATCGTCCATGCGACGGCTACGTATTTGTACCTCTACCCATGTGCCATCAGGTCCCATAACAGTGAGGTGCAATGCTTGATAACCATTAGCTTTAGGAATGCTAATCCAGTCGCGAGTGCGTTCGGGGTGTAGGCGATATAAGTCGGTAATTGCGGCATATATGTTCCAGCAGATAGCTTTTTCTTGAGAATGGTCTTCGCAATCAAAAATAATGCGCATTGCATAGATGTCATATATCTCTTCAAAAGGGACATGCTTTGATTCCATTTTATTCCAAATGGAAAATACTGATTTCATACGGGCTTTGGCTTCGTATTTCAATCCCATTTGTTTAAGACGTTCTTTTATAGGATAAGAGAACTCACGATATATTGCAGTGCGTTTCTCTGATGATTCTTTGATTTTTTCGCTGATGCGTTTATAAGCTGCCGGATGCTCATATTTGAAACTCAAGTCTTCTAATTCGGTTTTTATCGCAAAGAGTCCCAATCGATGAGCAAGTGGAGCATAGATGTATAGCGTTTCACCGGCAATTTTATATTGCTTGTTTGGTGCCATGGAGCCGAGGGTGCGCATGTTGTGAAGACGGTCGGCCATTTTGATGAGCACTACGCGAATATCTTCCGACATTGTGAGCAATAGTTTGCGGAAATTTTCAGCTTGTGCCGATGCTTTGTCTCCGAAAATACCTCCCGATATTTTTGTCAGTCCAGCTACTATCTGAGCAATCTTTTTGCCAAAATGTTGTTCGATATCGTCAACGGTATAATCAGTATCTTCAACAACATCGTGTAGCAGTGCTGCACATATTGATGTTGAGCCGAGCCCTATTTCTTGGCTCGCAATTTTGGCAACGGCAATGGGATGCAAAATATATGGTTCTCCCGAACGACGTCTGATGCCTTTGTGCGCTTCTTTAGCAAATTTATAGGCCCGTTCAATTATCTCTACCTTTTTGCGATGGTTGCTATTAAGATATCCTGTTAGGACATCTTGAAAAGCCTCTTCAACCATTCGTTCTTCCTCTTCGGGGGTATATTTTTTCTGCTCCATAGCGAAAGTAATTGTCGGTATTTAAACAAAAGTTCAATCACAGATGCCTTTTTTGGCAAGTTATAAAATACAAACATAGCAAAAAACATCGAAACAATCGCAAAAAATGTATTACTTTTGTAGTAGATTTCAAAATCACCTAATGTTTTAATAAGCAATTAACCTTAAACTCAATGAGTAATTATAATTTTGACCAAATAATAGATCGTCGAGGTAGCAGAGCAATGAAGATAGACTGCTTAGAGACGATGTTTGGTAGACCTGATTTGACATCTATGTGGATTGCTGACATGGACTTTGCAGTGTGTCCACAGATTATTGAGGCGTTGCAGGAACGTATAAGCCACCCAATATATGGCTATTCATGCCCTTCTTATGGATATTGGCAATCAGTAATCGACTGGTTGCGTAATCGTCATAAGTTTAATGTCACACAAGAGGAATTGACATTTATTCCCGGTGTCGTAAGAGGTATTGCTTATGCTGTGAATTATTTCACGCAAAAAGGAGATAAGGTTATTATCCAACCGCCTGTTTATCATCCATTTAAGTCGGTGGTAGAAGGAAATGAACGTGTGGTGTTGAACAATCCGTTGATTATGACTGAAGTTGATTATGAAATGGATTTTGACCATCTTGAGCATTTGATGAAGACAGAAAATCCTCGCATGTTGATACTTTGCAACCCTCATAATCCGGCTGGAGTTCAATGGAGCGTTGCGACGTTGCAGAGATTGGCAGCGTTGTGTCACAAATATGGTGTAAAGGTTGTGTCAGATGAAATTCATGGAGATTTGATGTTATATGGAAAACCTCACTATCCATTTGCAACGGTGAGCGATGATGCTGCAGCTGTGAGTATCACTCTTGGAGCCCCATCAAAGACATTTAATATTCCGGGATTGGTAAGTTCGTGGTATGTGATTAAAAACCCTGAATTAAGAGAGCCTTTCTATAAATGGCTCTCAGCTAATGAGTTTAACTCGTCAACTTTTATGGCAACAATCGCGACTGAAGCTGCTTATACTCATGGTGGGGAGTGGTTGAAAGAAGCAGCTGTCTATATTGAGCAAAATATAGCTACTTTAGAAGATTTCTGCAAGAATAATATGCCTGCGATTAAGCCCATGCGTCCGCAAGCATCATTCTTGGTGTGGCTTGACTGTAGAGAGTTGGGATTGGAACAAAAAGAGCTTGTTGACTTGTTTGTCAACAAAGCCGGATTGGCATTAAATGACGGTACAATGTTTGGCAAAGAGGGAGCCGGATTTATGAGATTGAATGTGGGTTGCCCCAAGTCGATACTTGTTGCCGCTCTTGAAAAACTCGCCAACGCGATAAATAACCTTTAGTTAATGAATTGCAGAGTATTTCCTCCCGATGAGATGCTTGAAACGCAAGTGTCTCTACCATTGTCAAAAAGTATCAGCAATAGGGCATTGGTTATAAATGCCTTGACCGACGGCGCTTTGCCCTTGAAGAAAGTGGCAAAATGTGACGATACTGATGTGATGGTTGCTGCATTATCATCTGATGAAGCATGCGTGAATATTGGGGCTGCAGGTACTGCAATGAGATTTTTGACAGCTTATTATTCGTCTCAGCCGGGGCGAGAAATAGTGATTGATGGGACAGAACGCATGCGCCATCGCCCCATTGCAGTACTGGTAGATGCTTTGCGTGCTTGTGGTGCAACTATAGAGTATGTAGGAGAGGAATGTTATCCTCCATTGCGCATCTCCGGTAAGAAATTGCATGGAGGGGATATAACATTGTCGGCTTCGGTTAGCTCACAATATATATCGGCATTGTTGATGATTGCGCCCACGATGGAGCAGGGGCTGAGATTGACTCTTGAAGGAGATATTATCTCTCGACCATATATAATGATGACGCTGTCAATGATGCGTCGGTGGGGTGTCGAAAGCGAATTTGTGGGAAACACAATTACGATAGCTCCGCAGAAATATATTCCGATTGACTTTGAGGTTGAGGCTGATTGGAGCGCCGCCTCTTATTGGTATGAAATTGCAGCTCTTTCGTCGGGCGATGTATCGCTTTGTGGAGTGAATAGCATAAGCGTGCAAGGGGATAGTGAAATCTCAAAATATTTTGAATATTTGGGTATAACCACCCATTTCGATGACGGAGTAGTAGAACTTGAGCCTTCTCCGGATTTGGTCCCTCGATTGAATTTAGATTTAAGCGACCAACCTGATTTGGCGCAAACAATCGTAGTTACAAGTTGTATGCTTGGTATCCCGTTTCACATTACAGGCTTGTCAACGCTTAAAATAAAGGAGACTGACCGCCTTGAAGCATTGAGGGCAGAAATGTTGAAATTGGGAATAGTGTTAACTATCGAGCGCGATAGTGAATTGTTATGGGATGGCTCTCGTCGTCCAATATATGAAATCCCTGTAATTGATACTTATGAGGATCATCGCATGGCGATGGCTTTTGCTCCTGTATCATTATTTGTGCCGGGAATTGTTATAAATAATATAGAGGTAGTATCAAAATCTTATCCCGACTATTGGCTACACCTTCAAGAAGCTGGATTTAAGTTCCAGGAAGTTGTTGCAGAAAACGGGTAAAATGATAAAAAGGAAATGACCGAGTTGTTAGGATATACATTTTTTCAAAATGCAATTATTGGGATTTTAATAATCTCAATATCAGCAGCAATTATCGGCTCATATATCGTAACACGTCGTCTTGTAGCTATTTCGGGCGGTGTAACTCATGCCTGTTTTGGAGGATTGGGACTTGGCTACTATCTTGGATTTAACCCGATATTGATGGCTTCAGTATTTGCTGTGGCATCATCAATAGGAGTGGAGTGGATGGCATCACGATATAAGGTGAGAGAAGATTCGGCGATAGCGGTAGTGTGGTCATTGGGAATGGCAATAGGGGTTTTGTTTATATTCTTAACTCCAGGATATGTACCTGAACTAAATTCGTTTCTTTTTGGGAATATATTAACGATAACAGCCTCAGACTTATGGGCATTTGGAATATACACAATTGTACTTATCGTTTTCTTTGCGTTGTTCTATCGCAAGATAATTGCATGTGCATTTGATCGTGATTTTGCACAGGTAATGCACCTTCCGGTGAAGTTTATTTCTTATTCAATGACGGTGTTGATAGCTGTGTGCATTGTGCTGACAATAAGATTAGTGGGGTTGATGTTGCTGATGTCAATGCTTTCATTACCTCAAATGATAGCAGAAATCTATTGCCACAAATTTAAAAGTATGATGCTCTTGTCGATTGCAATTTCGATGGTGTGTTGTCTTGTGGGATTATTCTTCACGACAATTATAGATGTCCCATGTTCGGCTATTATAGTGATTGTGATGGTTATAACCTATGTTGTTGCCCGCCTCACAAAGCAATTACTTGATTATCGCAAATGCAATAAAGCATAGTATTATATCGTTATAAAAAAGATAAATTATCGACTTTTTGAAACGCTTTAATCTCATATTTTGTGTGATATTCTCGGTGCTTGCATTAACGTCGTGCAGTACTAAGAAGAATACCGCTATGTCTCGTTTCTATCAAGCATTTACGACGCGATATAATGTTTATTTCAATGGAAATGAACATTATAAAGAAACAATAAAAGAGATGGAGAGAAACTATGAAGATGATTATAGCTCAATGATTTTTATCCATCCGTCAGAGGCTTATAATAATCCTAAAGCACCACAACCGCAAGGAGATTTTACTCGCTCGATAGAAAAGGCACAAAAGGCGATACAGCTACACTCAATAAAGAAACGACCTAAGAAGAAATCGGGAAAGGGCAGGGATCCTAAATATAAGGAATGGATGAAACGCGAGGAGTATAATCCATTCTTGCACAATGCGTGGATGATGATGGGGCGCAGCCAGTATCTTAATGGTGATTTCCTTGGCGCAGCATCAACATTCTATTATACCTCAAAGCTATTCACATGGTTGCCTCAAACGGTTACCGAGGCAAAATTGTGGCAAGCAAGAAGTTATTGTACGCTTGGATGGCAATTTGAAGCAGAAAATATTATCATACGCATCAAACCTGAAGAACTCACCAATAATACGTTAAAAGGGTTATATAATCTTGTTTATGCCGATTACTATATAAAAGGTAATAACAATGAAAAGGCAATTCCATATCTTGTCGATGCAATAAAATATGCAAAGGGACCGCAAAAGACGCGCATGAAATTCTTGTTGGGTCAGTTGTATGCATCTGTTGGAAAGAAACAGGAAGCCTATGCCGCTTTTAAAGATGCTGGTGGTGCGCATAGTGCATCATATCGCACAAAATTCAATGCTCGCATCAAGCAAAGTGAAGTGTATAGTGGTGAAGATATAGAAAAAGAGGTGAAAGCGTTGAAACGTATGACTCGATATGATCGTAATAAGGAATATCTTGACCAAATTTATTATGCGATAGGTAATTTGTATTTGTCTCGACAGGACACCACTCATGCCATTGAAAATTATATTCTTGCAGCAGAAAAAAGTACTCGCAATGGTATAGATAAAGCAATAAATCAAATCACGCTGGGTAGTTTGTATTTTGAACAGCACAAATATGACCTTGCACAACCTCATTTTGCTGAGGCTGTGCCTCAATTGCCAGAAAATTACCCTAATTACGAAGTGTTGAAGCGTCGTAGTGATGTGCTTGACGAATTGGCTGTGTATGCTCAAAATGTAACTTTGCAAGACTCGTTGTTGAGACTTTCGGAATTGCCTGAGGAACAGCAAAGAGCTGTGATTGATAAAATAATAGAGGAATTAAAGAAGAAAGAGAAAGAAGAGGAGGAAAATGCTGCACGTGAAGCCTATCTTGCTGAGCAAAAAGCTCAAGGGACGGGACTCCAAAGCAGTAATGCCCCCACTACTTATGTCATGAATACTGATGATTCATGGTATTTCTATAATTCGGCGACACGTAGTGCTGGAAAGACTGATTTCCAAAAGCGATGGGGTAGTCGTAAACTAGAAGATGATTGGCGTCGTCGCAATAAAGCTTCGTTTGACATGGCTGAATTTAGTGCATCAGAGGGAGGAGAGGATCTCGATGAAGATATAGGAAGTTCTGAAGATGTTCCCCAAAAGTCAGAAAAGGAATTGAAAGAGGAGAAGGAACGAGAAAAACGTGCAGAGGATCCTCACTATCCAGAGTATTATCTCAAGCAGATACCTAAGACTGACGATGAGAAAGCTATTGCTCATGAAGTTATTCAAGAGGGGTTGTTTAATATGGGTATAATATTGAAGGACAAACTTGAGGATTATGGTGCGGCGACATCAGAGTTTGAACGGCTTCTTGTTACTTACCCCGATAATATATATCGCCTTGACATATATTATAATATGTATTTGATGTATATGCGCAAGGGGGATAAACGTCTTGCGGAACGTTATCGCAATATGATTATAGGTCAGTTCCCGGAATCTCCGCAAGGAATGGCAATGAAAGATCCAAATTATTTTGAAAATATCAAGATGATGAATGTGCGTCAAGAACAGATGTATGCCGATGCTTATGACGCATATTTAAATAATGATAATGCAAAAGTTCATGCTGCCTATGAAGGAATGATGCGCGATTTTCCATTGAGCGAAATTATGCCTAAGTTTATGTTCCTGCATGCGTTGGCCTATGTTACTGAAAAAGAACCTGAAAAATTCAATGCTATTCTTAAAGAGTTGCTTGAGCGATATCCCGAAACAGATATCACACCATTGGCAACATCTTATTTGAAGCAGATGGCACAAGGTCGTAAACTTGAAAGTGGAGCGACCAATATGCGTGGAATGTTGTGGGATATTAGATTGACCAACGATTCAGTACTTGCTACTGATGCTACTCCTATCGAGTTTGATCTTAGTACAGATGTCCCTCAATTGCTGATATTAACTTATCCGACAGATACGGTTTCTGCGAATCAGTTATTGTTTGATATAGCGCGACACAACTTTACCTCGTTTGTTGTTAAGGACTTTGATCTTGAGCAGATGAACTTCGGACAACTTGGATTGTTGATAATAAAAGGGTTTGACAATATGGAAGAGTTGAGCCATTATCGTAAAGTGATGAAAGCAAGCACCCAATTACAATTGCCTCCGCAGGTGCGTCCCATTATTATCAGCGCCAAGAACTTTGACACACTCATCAAGGAAGGTCGTTCGTTTGAAGAATATTTCCAATATGTGGGAGCGCAAGCTGTAGAGGCTGCTGAGGATGGAACTGTGTTTGGAAAAATCCCGATTGAGGATATCTCCAATGTAGCGCAACCAGTTACCGCGCCTGTGGTTATTGAAACTCAAGAGATTTCAGATCCCGCTGAAGATATAAAACAGGAACAAATTTCGGAAGAAGTTGTTGCTCCAGAGTTGCCAACCCCTATTGTTAAAGAGGAAAAAGTTGTTGAAACGCCAAAAGAAACAAAAATTACAACCCCTGCAAAATATGTAGCTCCGACAAAAGCTCCGGCTAAGGCAAAAACTCCTCTCCCTGAATATCCATCAGGTTCAGAGGGAGATGATCCACTTTTAGATACACCATAAAATCAAATTGTTATGACTGCAAATACTCACACCATATTATGGGCTGATGATGAAATAGACCTTCTAAAGCCTCACATCCTTTTTTTGAAAAACAAGGGTTATGGCGTCGTGACTGTAAATAATGGTCGTGATGCATTGGAATTAGCAGAAAATCAGCATTTTGATTTGATTATTCTTGACGAAAACATGCCTGGCTTGACCGGGCTTGAAACATTGTCGCGCATCAAGCAGGTAAAACCTCACATTCCGGTGATAATGATTACAAAGAGTGAGGAGGAAAATATTATGGATCAAGCAGTGGGGAATAAGATTGCCGACTACCTTATTAAGCCGGTAAATCCTAATCAAATTTTGTTGTCGATAAAGAAAAATCTTCACTCTGAAAAACTTGTATCAGAACAGGCTACAAGTGACTATAGACAGGAGTTTGGCAGAATCACGTCGCTCATAAATGACTCCTATACGATTGAAGATTGGTATGAGTTATATCGCAAACTTGTGTTTTGGGAATTGGAACTCGCTGCTACAGATACTAATATGGATGACCTTCTCTCAATGCAGAAACAGGAGGCTAATGCCACATTCTCAAAATTTATTAAAAAGAATTATGAGAAATGGGTTACTGGAGATGAGCATCCGGAGATGAGTCCGCAAGTGTTTAAAAATCATGTTTTCCCCATTTTGGATAAAGGAGAAAAACTGTTTTTTATACTCATAGATAATTTCCGCCTTGACCAATGGCGTACAATAAAACCTCTGTTAAGTGAATTATTTACATTTGAGGAAGATCTCTACTGCTCTATATTGCCTACTGCGACACAATATGCTCGCAATGCGATATTTTCAGGTTTAATGCCCGATAAGATCGCAAAGATGTTCCCTGACCTATGGGTTGACGAGGATGAGGATGAGGGTAAAAACCTTAACGAGTCGCCATTGATAGCAACTCAATTTGACCGTTATCGTCGTCGATGCCGTTTTTCTTATAATAAGATTAATGATTCGGCTTCGGGGGATAAACTCATTAGAGAGTTTTCTAATCTTGAGACAAATGACCTCAATGTTGTGGTGTTGAATTTTATTGATATGCTTTCTCATGCTCGCACCGAGTCAAAGATGATACGCGAGTTGGCTGCATCAAATGCTGCCTATCGCTCATTAACCGAGTCTTGGTTCCGTCATTCATCGGCATTTGAATTGTTCCGCAAGATATCAGAGGCTGGATATAAGATTGTATTGACTACCGATCATGGAACTATACGTGTTGACAATCCCATCAAGGTGATCGGGGATAAGAATACAAATACCAATTTGCGTTATAAGGTAGGTAAAAACTTGAGCTACAACCCTAAACAAGTTTATGAAATCAAGCAACCTGAACGATATGGGTTGCCATTACTCAATGTCTCTTCGACATATATTTTTGCTACCGGGCGTGATTTCTTTGCTTATCCCAATAACTATAATCACTATGTACAATATTATACTGATACATTCCAACATGGTGGCATCTCAATGGAAGAGATGATAATTCCTCTAATCACTCTCAACCCCAAGAAAAATTGAGAACCTTTATTTGAACGTGAGCGAGCAGGACGTTTCTGCTATACTTGTGCCCGATTGTGAGACTCATCTCAATTGAGAGTTGAGGATTTCCTTGTATGTTCTCTGTTTATAGTCTCTTATTTTTCTGATGATCAATTTTGCGTTTTCTCCTTTGTGTGTTTTTCTATTATTGTTTTCTCTTTTGTGTAAAGTAGTGTTAATTAGTATAAAAATCCGTATTCTTTTGTTGTAAAGCATAAAAATATCAATATATTTGTACTTTATTTACCATGTAAAAACGGATAGGAGTAAACTATTAAACACAAAATAATTAACTTAAACTAAACAATTATCATGAAAAAACTACTTCTTTGTTTAGCTGTAGCAGTGACCTCAGTTGCAAATGCACAGCAGTTTGAAGTTGTTAATCTTCAACAAGTAAAGACAGGGATAACCAAGGTTTATCACCCTCGTTTCATGCCCGATGGCAAAACTTTGTTGGTAACGTCTGAAGATTACAACGGACTTGGTCTCGTTGATGTCGAGAAACAATCGTACACAAAACTTACTGACATGCAAGGTGCAGGATACTATCCTGTTATCAGTGCTGATGGTAAGACAATCTTGACACGCTCAATGAATCAAGAAAACTTTACTCAAAATCTTTATGCTTTGAATGTTGAGACTAAAGCTCTCACAGTTATCGCTAAAGACATCGATCATGTTAACCAAATCTCATTTAATAATGGTGAAGCTGCTTATGCAACTAAAGGAGCAATCGTTGGAACTGTAGTTACTAATCCATTGACTCCTGTTCGTCGCCAATTAATACACGTTACAGAAGAGGATCTTAAGATTGTTGTTTATAAAGGCAGCACTCGCACAGTCCTTGATCCTCTTGCTGGTCAATTTGATGATTGGGATCCACAATATAGCTGGACATCTCTTTCTCCTGACCGCACAAAAATCCTTTTCCACTGTGCAAATTATGCGTTTATTTGTGATCTAAATGGTCAAAACGTGGTGAAACTTGGTAGTATGCGCGCTCCACAATGGCGTGGAAACACTCACGTTGTGGGTATGAACGATGCTCATGATGGTTATTTCAATACTAAGAGTGATATCGTTATCGTGCGTGCCGATGGAACACAAATGCAACAACTCACTGCTCCATCTGATGAGATTAAGATGTTCCCTTCTGTTTCTGCCGATGGAAGCCAAATCGCTTTCCACACCGAACGTGAAGGAAAAGTTTATGTCATGACAATTAAAGAAAAGTAAGCCATGAAAAAGATATTATTATCGGCTCTTTTGATTTCGAGCCTTACAATCGATGCAAATGCAGTAACATATGCTTATGATGTGCCAGCTAACTATACCGGTTCTGCGGCAACCGGTGGACCTTATAAACTTTCAACTCCTGCGAATTATAAGAGTAAACCTTCTACTGCAGATTACAATGGGACTTTTAAGACCTCGGGGAAATATTATTTGAATGCTGGTCACGGTGGTTTTGATTCTGATGACCGTCCAACTCCTATGCCATTGCTTGGCGGTGAATATTTCTATGAATCGGAAGGTAACCTCGACCGGACTCTTCACTTGCAAAAATTCATGGAGGCTAATGGGGCTGTTATTAGCATGTCTCGTACAGTGAATACATCTGCGTATGACTTGAATTTGACATCTATTGCTTCTTATTCAAGTTCTTATGGGGGGTATTTCATTTCACTTCACTCAAATGGAGCTAATGCTTCGGCTAACTACCACGTAGCTCTTTATAAAGGTACTAATGCAACTAACTCGGTTGCCGGATCTGA
>JAFXGB010000112.1 GCA_017520235.1 Muribaculaceae bacterium
ATTCATGATAGGCCGACTAAGCACTCTTGATCTTAACGATGCTCAGACAAGTAAGGATCAAGCTCGGCAAAAACGCATCAACGAATTATTCTATTATTGGTATTACTATTATCAAGTGCGCAGTCTCACTTTATGGGATTTTGCCAATAATGCAAGTATCAATGCCGACTTTGATGCGATATTGAGATAAAATTTTTATATTTGTAATATGATACTTATTGTTGATGACGATATTGTTATACGCACTTCTTTATCATTAGTATTAAAGCGTGCCGGATATAGCGTTGAAGCAGTCGCCTCTCCTGCTGAAGCTATTTCCATTGTTAGAAATACGGCGCCACAATTGATACTATTGGATATGAACTACTCTCTATCAACCGATGGAGTTGAGGGACTGACTTTACTTAAACAAATCAGATTATTCCAACCCCTTGCTCCTGTAATATTAATGACTGCATGGGGTAACATTCAGCTCGCAGTTGACGGAATAAAAGCAGGTGCACAGGATTTCATTACTAAACCATGGGACAATATTTCATTGTTACAACGAGTAAAAACAGCGATAGAGCTAACTGAAGGCTCTAAGCCTATTACTTCTGATGATTTCAATCGATGTGGCATAATTGGAGAAAGCCATCAACTATTATCAGTTCTTGAAACGGTAAAGCGCATCGCTCGCACCGATGCTTCAGTATTAATCACAGGAGAAAGTGGTACAGGTAAAGAATTAATTGCTGAAGCTATACATCGTAATAGTAATCGCCAGTCTCAGGCTTTTGTCAAAGTAAATCTTGGGGGCATATCGCATAGCCTTTTTGAGAGTGAAATGTTTGGACACCGCAAAGGCTCGTTTACCGGAGCAGTAGCAGATCGTCAAGGACGTTTTGAGATTGCCGATAAAGGCTCTATTTTTCTTGACGAGATAGGCGATTTGGAAAAGAATTGCCAAGTAAAATTATTGCGAGTATTACAAGATCGCACCTATGAAGTTTTAGGAGACAGCCGTCAACGACGCACCGATGTGCGTGTTATCTGTGCTACAAATGCCGACCTCCGACAAATGGTTGCCGAGAAGGATTTTCGTGAAGATTTGTTTTACCGCATTAGCCTCATAACATTGCATCTTCCTCCTTTAAGAGAACGTGTTGAAGATATACCTTTGCTTGTTAATCATTTTGCCAAACTGCTATATTCTCAAAATGGAGCTAAACCTGCAATTATTACTGATGATGCAATGGATTTTCTCAAAGGATTACCCTATTCAGGAAATATTCGTGAGTTGAAAAATCTTGTGGAACGCACATTGCTCATCAATGATAGTCCTCGATTAAATGCCGACGCTTTCAGACGTGAATATAAAGCTACTTGTGCGATGAATATCAACACCGAGAATACTCCTTCTTCATTATTTACATTGGAAGAGGTAGAACGACAAACAATAGCTAAGGCTCTTGAACAATATCGTGGAAACTTATCACAAGTTGCACAGTCTTTAGGGATTACCCGACAAGCATTATACCGCCGAATGGAAAAATACTCTCTATAGAATGAAGCTAAGAACTCTTTTTATTTATCTCGCAATTTTGCTTTTAGCGACAAGCATCTTTCTGCTAAAGATTTCAACATCTTTAGACTCTACAATATTCTATCTCGCAGAGTGTTTCTTAGCTTTGTGTCTATGTTTTATTGGGTACTTTTATTTCAAAGTATTAAAAACGCTTGATGCTTTGGCTAATGGTATGAACTTGCTAAATGAGCAGGATTTCAGCAGTCGTTTATCCCATGTCGGGCAACATGATGCCGACCGCATTGTGGATGTGTTTAACCGCATGATGAGTGAATTAAAAACGGAGCGTTTGCGGTTGCGTGAACAAAACTATTTCCTCGATCTCATCATCAAATCGTCACCAATGGGAGTTATAATCCTCGACTTTGACAACAAAATAACATCAATTAACGCATCAGCAGTACAATTCCTTGGGGTAAGTTCTGATAATACTGCTATAGGAAAAACAATTGAGGAGTTATCTACACCTCTTGCCGATAGATTGCATCACGTTCCACAAGGAGCAACTGAGACATTACGCATTGGTGATGCAATGATATATCGATGTTCTAAACTTTCATTTGTAGATCGTGGATTTTATCATCCATTTATCTTAATTGAAAGCTTGACATCTGAGGTTATGAAAGCTGAAAAGAAGGCCTATGAAAAGGTTATCCGCATGATTGCTCATGAAGTAAATAATAGTGTTGCTGGAGTTACATCTACGCTTGACATGATAAATGACACCCTTGCAACAATTGAAAATTGCGAGGACCTGCAATATGCTCTACAAGTGTGCATTGAACGTAGCCATGGGATGAGTAATTTTATTACACGATTTGCCGATGTTGTAAAAATTCCGGAACCCGACTTGTCTATAAATGACCTCAATGAATGTGCGTCACATTGTGCATCTATTATGGAAAGCGTGTGTACTGAAAACGGCATTTCAATCAACATTGATTTATGTCCTAATCCTCTTCCGGTAATGATTGATGGACCTTTGATAGAACATGCTATTGTAAACATTATCAAAAATGCCATCGAAAGTATTGGCAATAATGGAACAATCTCTATTAAAACCTATACCGAAGATTCACCTATAATCGAAATTTCTGATACAGGAAAAGGAATTGATAACGATACTGCAAACAAATTATTCACCCCATTCTTCTCAACAAAGCCCAATGGGCAAGGACTTGGATTGATATTTATACGAGAAACACTAATGAAACACAATTGTCGTTTTTCGCTCCGCACCTATAACGACAGCCTCACTCGCTTCGTCATCCATTTTCCTATAAGTCAGTATCAAAATTGAGATAATCTCTTATACATATACCCCTAAGTCGTTTCGCGATAGTTCCCTTATTTTAGGTGAGCAATTCATCTAATATCGCTAATCAGCAATTAATGTATTATTTAACGTGAGCTCAATATTCTATATAAAACTCACGTTAATAATGATCTATAGTTTGTGGAGGTCATGTCCCATGCGAGTTTTCTTTGTTTGCATGTAGAAACGATTGTACTCGTTGGGTTCAATCTCAATTGGAACATTTTCTTCAACATTTAACCCATAGCCCTCAAGACCGATGCGCTTAACAGGGTTGTTGGAAATCAGTCTCATTTTTTCAACGCCTAATGAGCGAAGGATTTGAGCACCAACTCCATAATCACGCTCATCAGCTTTGTGACCAAGATGGATATTAGCATCAACTGTATCTAATCCGTCTTCCTGTAATTTATATGCTCTGATTTTATCCATCAATCCAATTCCGCGACCTTCTTGGTTGAGATATACAACAACACCTCGACCCTCTTTTTCAATCATCTGCATTGCTTTGTGTAGCTGCTCTCCACAATCGCAACGTTTTGAGCCAAAAATATCACCTGTTGCGCATGATGAATGAACTCTTACAAGCACAGGATCACCATTAGATACATCACCTTTTATTATCGCAATATGTTCAAGTCCATTACTTTTTTGACGGAAGGGAATGAGTCGGAAATGGCCATACTCTGTTGGCATATCTACCTCTTCTCCCTTTTCCACAAGAGACTCTTGCTTTAAGCGATAAGCGATAAGGTCACGAATCGATATCAATTTCATATCCCATTCATCAGCAAGACGGCGCAACTCTGGCAAACGTGCCATTGTTCCATCATCACTCATTATCTCCATCAATGCAGCAGCCGGATATAACCCTGCAAGGCGAGCCATGTCAACACCTGCCTCAGTGTGTCCTGCACGATGCAAAACGCCTTGATCCTGTGCATACAATGGATTGATGTGACCAGGGCGGCCAAATGTTTCAGGGGTAGAAGCCGGATCGGCCAATGCGCGTATTGTTGCAGCGCGATCCTCAATAGATACTCCTGTAGAGCAACCTTCGAGTTTATCAACAGTTACCGTAAATGGAGTTCCCAATACTGAAGTATTATCATCGACTTGACGGTTTAATTGCAACTCACGACATCTTGATAATGTTATGGGAACACACAAAACACCTCTAGCATTTTTAAGCATAAAATTAACTTGTTCAGGTGTTATTTTTTCAGCTGCCACAATGAGATCGCCTTCATTTTCACGATCTTCATCATCGACAACTATGACAAATTTACCTTCTTTGAAGTCTTTTAATGCTTCTTCTATTGAGTCTAATTTTATCGCTTGCATTATTGTATATTATTGCTTTGTTTGATTACTTTTTTAATTGTTTCTCTAAATCATTGCTCACATTGATAATCGCCCTGATTTCGTTTTTCAATCTGCTTTGGCTTTTGAGCCCAATCAAATACATAGGCAACCCTATTGGGAACAATGCGATACATGTATATGCCAACCACTTATAATTTGTTGGGTGATACAACCAAAGGCTTCTCAATATAGGATAATCCATCAATTTATTTATAATGATTTTATCCTGCGAGTTAGACATATATTGGACTAAATCCTCCATTTCTGACGATATTTCATGGAGTTCAGTTCGGCTATATCCTTTTAACCAATAATTTAAATAAGATTGTGGTTTTTTATTTAGAGAAAGGAATGATTGACTTTTTTGTTTCAACGCATCTATTTTCGATAATGCTACCTCTTCGATAACATCATCCATAACCACCTCTTTCAATTGAACATTTCGCATTTCATTCATGCCAAACAAACGACGAAAGAAATTCATATAGGCATCTCGGTTGAATACTGCAGAGTCATTAACCGCTTTATAAGTAAAGAATATCCCCAACGGTAACAATACTGCAGAGCTGAGCCACATCCCTTGCCAAACTTCAATACGTCCCTCACGAGCCATCTTATAACCGGTATTATCAATTATATAATAAAAGATAAACAAGATAACTGATATCACTAAAGGCATTCCAAGTCCACCTTTGCGAATAATAGCACCGAGAGGAGCACCAATAAAGAAGAATATAATACATGCAAATGACAACGTGAATTTCTTTTGCAATTCAATATCATGACGACGAATTGTCTTGCGGTCATCTTTCATTTGATAGCTCTTATATTCATAATCTTGCTGATGGCGTTTTGCTTTGTTTAAAGCCTGTGCCAAATATCCTTTATATTCAGCTGGACTCTCTCCATCAAACACGGAGTCAATATTAATGGGAGTGGTCAACACAACCGGTTGTTGCTTGACTTGTGTTAGTTTACCATTGACATAAGAGCGTTTATAATATGTTACACCAAAATAAGGAATCTCTTTTATCGCTTGCCCATACATCCTCCCGATACTATCTACTCTTGATTGTACTGAATCAATTGTAGCTTGCAGTTCTGAGATGTTTTTCCCAACATATTGATTGCGCATACCCTCTTCATCCATTCGGTTAAAATTAGCATCAAACGCAATCAGAATATCTTTATTTGAGAAAGACTCTCGGCGATAAGGGACATTCCCTGATGAAGATCCTTGTTCTTTCAAGTTTTCAAATTGTTCTCCACTATATAAATTTAGAAATAGATGAGTCTTGTCAGCAGTAAAGCTCATTTTCCCTGAATCAGCAAGGATTACACGTGCGTTATCAAAACCAGCCGACACATCATATATCATCAAATCATATAATACACCGGTATCTCTATCCTTCTTTTCTACAAATAGGTTATATCCGGGAATTTGGTCATAGAAAACCCCTTCAGGAATTTCAAGTTCCGGAGATTTTTGACGCATTGAATATAGAAGTGTCCACATTTTTGTTTGCGCAACAGGCAATACATTGTTTTGAAAAAAGAAAGCACCAATTGCGACAAAAATCATCAAAACTACAAGAGGACGCATTGACTTCAATAGCGATACCCCTGAAGCTTTCATTGCTGTTAACTCAAATCGCTCACCGAGATTACCAAAGGTCATCAACGATGCCAACAGCACCGCCAATGGTAATGCCATCGGCACCATTGTCAATGCAGCATAAAAGAATAATTCAGCAATAACACCCACTTCAAGACCTTTCCCAACAAGGTCGTCAATGTATCGCCACAAGAATTGCATCAAAACTATAAAAAGACATATAAAAAATGTCATAAAGAATAGAGGCATAAAGCTCTCTAACATAAATGTATATAGTCTTTTTACCTTAAGCATCTTTCTCCTTTTTTATTTATATCTCTGTGGTAGAGCCGATGCAATTGCGTTATAAGATTCGTCCATGAGATGAGCCATGTCATGTCCTTGCTCCGGAGCATATATAGGCTCGTGAATTGTCAACACAACATGACCCCATTTAGGCAATTTTGCATCTTTTGGCATGATTTCATAAGCCCCTGAAATAGTGATTGGCACTACAGGAAGTCCAAATTCTACAGCCAACTGATATGCGCCACGCTTAAATGAACGCATCTTGCCATTCTTTGAGCGTGTCCCTTCTGGGAATGCAACAACCGACATTCCGCCTTGTAATCTTTTCTCCGCATCTTCCATTGTTTTGCGTACAGCTACAGGAGAAGAATTATCCACAAATATCTGACCGGCACGACGGCAAGCATATCCTACTAATGGTATCTTCTCTAGGCTCTTTTTCATCATCCATTTGAAATTATGACCAAGATATCCATAAATAGCAAAGATATCATAAGCCCCCTGGTGGTTTGCAACAAACACATAGGATGTTTTTGTATCTATATTTTCACGTCCATTAATCGTTACTCTCACTAATGACACCCAGCACATAATCTTAGCCCATTCCATTGCGAGATAATAACTACTGCGACTTGCATCACCAAACGCGCACACCACTATTGTCAATATCGCAGTCAATGATGTTGCCACAAGAGCAATGGGCAACATTATAAACAATTGATAAATTCGATATAAGTAAATCATATTGCAAAGATACAAATTTTAATGCGCAATTCATAACATCCCCACTATTAAAAGAATAAAGGTTGCGACAAACTTCGCAACCTTTATCTTATTTTTAATATAAATTATCTGATTAGTAAGCAAACATTGGGTAGTCTTCCATTGTTTTATTCACTTTTTCGCGAACAGAAGCAATCATCTTTTCATCTTCAGGATTAGAGAGAACAGTATCAATCATTTCCACGATTTCTCCCATAAGTTCTTCTTTTGCGCCACGAGTAGTGATAGCAGGAGTTCCAAGACGGATACCTGATGTTTGGAATGGAGAACGGCTATCAAATGGTACCATGTTTTTGTTTGCAGTAATATCTGCTTCAACAAGCACCTTTTCAGCTACTTTACCTGTCAATTCAGGGAATTTAGTGCGAAGGTCAACAAGCATACAGTGGTTATCTGTTCCGCCTGAAATAATCTTATATCCTTTATCTACAAGAGCTTGTGCCATGACAGCTGCATTCTTTTTAACTTGAGCTTGATATTCTTTATATGAAGGTTGCAATGCTTCACCAAATGCTACTGCTTTAGCCGCAATCACATGTTCAAGTGGACCGCCTTGTACTCCTGGGAATACAGCAGAATCAAGAAGAGAAGACATCATGCGGGTAACTCCCTTTGGAGTCTTTTTACCCCATGGATTTTCAAAGTCTTCACCTAACAAGATGATACCACCACGAGGGCCTCGAAGAGTTTTGTGTGTTGTAGATGTTACGATGTGAGCATATTTTACAGGATTATCAAGCAATCCTGCTGCAATGAGACCTGCAGGGTGAGCCATATCAACCATGAAAATAGCACCAATTTCATCAGCTAGACGACGCATGCGGGCATAATCCCATTCACGAGAATAAGCACTTGCTCCACCAATGATTAATTTAGGACGTTCACGACGAGCCACTTCTTCCATTTGTTCATAGTCAACAAGACCGGTATCTTCCTTCACATTATATTCCAATGCTTGGAACATGAGTCCTGAGAAGTTTACTGGGCTACCATGTGAAAGGTGTCCACCATGAGCAAGGTTAAGACCGAGGAATTTATCTCCTGGTTGCATACACGCCATAAATACAGCCATATTAGCTTGTGCTCCTGAGTGAGGTTGCACGTTGGCATAAGTAGCACCAAATATCTCTTTCAAACGATCGATAGCGAGTTGCTCAGCTTCATCAACCACTTGACAACCACCATAATAACGATGTCCTGGATAACCTTCAGCATATTTGTTTGTCAAGCATGAGCCCATAGCTTGCATTACTTGATCACTAACAAAGTTTTCTGAAGCGATTAGCTCAATACCATGACGTTGACGTTGATGTTCACGCTCGATAATGTCAAAAATTTTGTTGTCTCTTTCCATAAAATATATTATTTAAATTATTTTTTCTTTTTCTTCTGAACAGTCCATCCAAATTTGCCTATTTTCTCACCTTGCATATAATAGGCTCCATGACTATAATTTATCAATCCGGCACGACCAAGGTCAAACGCACCTGTTTGAGCATCGAGATATTTCTCATCAGCAAGCACATTTACCACCTCTGCAAGAAACATGTGATGACTGCCAAGGGGAATTATTTCTTTTACCTTACATTCAATACTCAAAGGAGATTCCTCTATATATGGCGAATTTACAGCAACCCCTTCTACCGGTGTCAACTTGGTTTCTCTCCACTTATCATAATCTCTACCCGACTTCACACCACACCAGTCTACGGCACGAGCCATATCGGCTGTAGTAAGATTTATGGTAAACTGCATCTCCCGTTTTATTATCTCGTAGCTATAACGTTCCGGACGCACTGAGATGTAACACATTGCCGGATTGGTACACACCGTTCCTGTCCATGCGACAGTGATGAGATTGCGACTTTGTGGTGTACTACCGCAACTCACCAACACCGCAGGCAACGGATATATCATCGTACCAGGCTTCCAGCTCTGCTTCATATACTCTATATCATCAAATTATTTGAACATCTTTACTCGTTACAGTGTGTCCACAATAATGGCAACGTATCGTAACATCATCATGGTCAACAACTTCAAAACGAGTTTTCATCGGTTCATTATTTGTTATACACTTGGGATTGCCACATTTTACAATACCCACAATAGTATCGGGCAATGCCACTTGGCGTTTCTCCACCACCTCAAAATCTCTGATTATATTAACCTTTGCAGTTGGAGCAATCAAAGCAATGCGATTTAACGTTGCTTCAGGGAAAAACACATCAGCAACCTTTATGATTCCTTTTGTCCCTAATTTACTGCTTTCGAGATTATTTCCAATGGTAACATGAGTCTCTATATTCTCTATTCCTAAAATCTTTACTGCATTGAAAAGCATTGACGAAGGAATATGGTCGATAACCGTACCATTTTGCAATGCAGCTACTGCAAGTTCTTTTTTATTTGTCATCTCACGTCCTCCTTTATTTTATATCAATACCTAATGCCTTGCATATAATTGCTTGGCGAGCATATAGCCCATTTTGAGCCTGTTGAAAATAATAGGCCTTAGGATTATCATCGACATCATAATCTATTTCATTAACACGTGGTAGCGGATGGAGGATACGCAAATTATCACGTGAGCCATCTAACATAGCATTGTGTAATGTATATAAATCCTTCACCTTCTCATACTCCATAATGTCAGTAAATCGTTCACGTTGAACACGTGTCATATAAATAATGTCCGACGAATTAATTACATCAGCCGAGAAATCAGTATGTTCGCTATATGCAATACCATTTTTATCACAAAAATCTTTATATTCGCTCGGCATTTGCAATTCATTACAAGCCACAAAACGGAACGTTGGATTAAAATAACGCATTGCCATCAACAATGAATGTACCGTACGACCATATTTCAAATCGCCTACCATTGTAATTGTCAAATTTTCAAGCGTGCCCTGTGTCTTATAAATCGAATACAAGTCAAGCATCGTCTGAGTAGGATGCTGATTAGCCCCATCTCCGGCATTGATTACAGGAGTATCTGTTACCTCACTTGCATATCGTGCAGCCCCTTCAAGATAATGGCGCATGATAATGAGATCCACATAGTTACTCACCATTTTTATGGTGTCTTTGAGTGTTTCACCTTTTGACGAGCTGGTGGTACTTGCATCAGAAAATCCTATCACACGACCGCCTAAACGATTTACTGCTGTTTCAAAACTCAATCTTGTGCGTGTCGATGGCTCAAAAAACAACGTAGCCACAACTTTTCCATCAAGGATTTTGTGATTTGGGTTTTCCTCGAAATATCGAGCCTGCTCAAGCAAGCGCAGTATCTCCTCTTTATTTACATCGGAGATTGAAACAAGGCTGTTACTATTCATTGCTTGAAAATGACTTTAAGGGTTATTATTTAATTAATTTATTTGCTACAAAAAAAGCCCGAAAACACCCATTTGGGGGTTATACAGGCTTAATTATCTCTTTTACAACACTTTTTAATGTCGCGTGATGACACAATTCACCCACTCGACGTCGAAACATATCGTTATTATGTCGATATTGAAATTTCATTATCGTTGTTGTTTTCTGCAAAGTTAAGAAATTTAACGCACAATGCACAATCAGAAAACACTTTTTCTCCAATTATTTTTCAATATAAATACATCTACTTCTACTAATTTCATATTATTTTCCCGACAATGATTAATTTTGCATATATGAAACAGTCTTTATCGCATATATTAGAGAATATTAAGGAGGCAAATGGATTGCTTGAGCGAGGTGCAATTGAAGATGCAGTAATACTTTCGGGCGAAGCACTTGCTAAAGCATATGAACATTGGTCGGAAAATCTTAACAACCAACAGCCAACTACCGACGAAATCAATGTCATGGCTATTGCTGCATCATGCCATTGTGGCGCACTTGCCGCTATGGGCAACTTCCAAGATGCCTATGCAACCTCAATCGGCGCAATCCTACAAATCTCAATCGACAACAACAAGAGCAATAATATTGATCAATCACTACTATCAATCTACACTACTGCCCTGTTTTCATGGATAAATATCTTATCTTCAGCCAATCCACAGTCTGAAGAATTCGACAAAGCTCACGTTGAGACAATCACTCGCTATATTGCTTCAATGCTATATTATTACTATACCAAAATAGGAGGAAATACGCCCCATTCACCATATCTCGAAGATGCATATATCGCACTAAATAACATTCGCCAATTTGCAGAAATCGAGACTCCTCTCATCACCGTATTAAACAAACAAATATCCCCTGAAGAGCCACAAGATTTAATTGGCGACCTTGTGGGCAGAAGCATTGCACTCTCACTACTTGCCGACTAATTTCGAGAAATCGAAGTAAAATCATTATCTTTGTAAATATGAAACAGGAGCATCAGATTTTCAATATAATTGTCGCCGCTGGAAGTGGTAGCCGTTTTGGAGCCGACATCCCTAAGCAGTTTTGCTTGTTAAATGGCAAACCAGTACTTATGCACACTATTGAGCGCATGCGTCAGGCATTACCCAAATCCACAATAATCATTGTATTGAGTAATAATTTTATTGATTACTGGGAAGAACTATGCGATAACTACAGTTTCAAATCGCCACAGATCGCCATAGGAGGAAACACACGTTGGCAATCGGTAAAAAATGCGTTGGAGCAAATAAAAGAATACATCACACCTGAGAGCATCATAATAATCCATGACGGAGCAAGACCGCTCATCAATAACGAGCTAATTAATCGAGTAATTGATGGGGCAAAAAATACATCAGGAGCAATTCCTGTAACTCCGGTAACTGACTCGTTACGAATCATAAAGCCCGATGGGACATCCTCTCCTACCGATCGATCTTTATACCGAGCCGTACAAACACCTCAAGCATTTCAAGCCAATAAATTAATACACGCATATTCCCTACCTTACCAACCATATTTTACAGATGACGCATCGGTAATGGTAGCTGCAAATTTTAACGATATTTCTCTTGTTAATGGCGATTATCGCAACATTAAAATCACAATGCCTCACGATATTGATATAGCATCAATATATATGAATATAAAATGAATCGATTGCGCAATACCGACATAAAATTCTTGAAAGGCGTTGGACCCAAACGTGCCGAATTATTAGAAAAGCAACTCGGCATAAAGTCTTACTATGATATGCTCTATCATTTTCCCTCTCACTATGTCGATCGGTCAACAATATACACCATCAAATCCCTATCGGGAGAGATGCCGGCAATACAAATACGCGGGCATTTCATCTCTTTTACCATACAGGGAGAAGGAGCAAAAACTCGTCTTGTCGGGTTATTTACCGACGGAACAGGGACCATTGAAGTTGTGTGGTTTCGTCGCATCAAACAGCTAAAAGACACCTACCACATAGGCAACGAATATATATTATTTGCCAAACCTGCAGAATTTAATGGGCGCTGGAGCATGGTACACCCCGAAGTTGATTCTCCATCATCTATTGGAGCGACACAGGGACTCAGAGGCGTATATCCACTAACTGAAACCCTACGAAACAAAGGGATAGGCTCTAAAACGCTTTTTACTCTTGCGCAAACAATTCTCTCTTCGACACCTCGCATTTCAGAAACACTTCCCCAATCAATTATTGACCAACTGCATTTAATGCCGTTGCGAGATGCTTTGGTAAACGTTCATAATCCAAAAGACAACCAAACGTTACAACGAGCCAAACTAAGACTAAAATTTGAGGAACTATTTTACATCCAACTGAATATCTTAAGATACTCACGACGTAGATCTGCTTCTCTCAACGGATTTAGATTTCCTCGCATAGGGCATTTTTTCAATACATTTTATAGTCAATGTCTTCCTTTTGAACTTACGGGCGCACAAAAACGTGTAATAAAAGAGATTAGAGCCGACATGGGCTCAGGGCGTCAAATGAATCGCTTGCTACAAGGCGATGTTGGTAGCGGAAAAACTCTCGTAGCCCTACTTTGCATGATAATCGCTATTGACAACAATACACAAGCGTGTCTAATGGCTCCCACAGAAATACTTGCCACTCAACATTTTGAAACAATATCCCAACTTGTTGCACCAATAGGAATAAACGTAAAACTACTCACCGGATCAACACGAAAAAAAGAACGAGACACAATTCATTCTCATCTTGAGGATGGCTCTCTACACATCCTTATAGGCACGCATGCTGTCATTGAAGACAATGTTAAATTCAAAAATTTAGGATTTGTAGTTATCGACGAGCAGCATCGATTTGGCGTTGCTCAACGTGCTCGATTATGGGGCAAAAACATCACACCACCACACGTTTTGGTAATGACTGCAACCCCCATACCTCGCACTCTCGCCATGACTG
>JAFXGB010000113.1 GCA_017520235.1 Muribaculaceae bacterium
TGTGCCGGATTGTCGTTTAGTGGCTTAATAACTGCCGAATTAATTATATTTTTGTCGTAAATATCTGCAATTGATTGTCTGTAGCTATTTTCTTTAGCAAGATATTGTAGCTTTACGTTCAGAATCGCTGCTTGCATAGGATCAAGGCGACAATTAAGACCTGCATATGTATTGTGATATTGTTTAATGCTACCATAATTTCGTAATGCGATAACAGCATTTGCTAATTCTTTATCATGTGTAACCACAGCTCCTGCATCTCCGAGAGCGCCAATGTTTTTTGTAGGGTAGAAACTGAATGCTCCGGCATCACCTAATGCCCCTGTTAAGCGAGATTCATATAACCCAGCACATGGGGCAATAGCTCCAATAGCTTGGGCATTGTCTTCAATGACTTTTAGGTTATATTTTTTTGCAATATTAGCCAATTGTTCGTCCCAACAAACACGCCCATAGAGATGTACCGGCATTATTGCTCGGGTGCGAGGTGTGATAGATTGTTCGAGAAGGCTGATATCAAGATTGTGGGTGAGAGGATTTGGCTCAACAAAAATAGGATTTAGCCCATTATCTGTAATAGCGAGTACTGATGCAATATATGTATTTGCAGGTACTATAATCTCATCTCCTTTAGAAAAAACACCTAATTCTATATATCCGCGAATGATTAATCTCAAAGCGTCTAACCCGTTGCTTACACCAATAGCGTATGGCGCATTGCAAATTGATGCAAGTTCTTTTTCAAAATTAGCAACTTCTTCCCCTCCAATGTATCTGCCGCTTTCAATAACACGAGATGTTGCTCGTGTTATCTCTTCAAAATAAGGCTTGTTAATTATGCTAAGATCAAGAAAAGTATATTTTTTCATTATTTAAAATCTCTTTTAGGAGCAGTCAAAGATAAAAACTCATTAAAGTTTCTCACATAGTCGTCTTCAGAATATGTGTCAGATGTTAGTACTAAGCAGGTTGAACCAGATGAGAAATCTTTAATCTCACGCCATAATCCAGCAGGAACATACAATGCATTATATGGCCTATTTAGAATAAATGTTGCAATTTCTTTCCCATCATTTAATATTACAGTAAAGCATCCGCTAACAGCAATAATTAAAGATTGATTTTCACAATGGGCATGTCCTCCTCGTTCCGCATCTCCTGGAATGTCATATAAATAATAGACACGTTTGATGTCAAAAGGTATAGACCCATTATTCTCAACGACAGAAAGAGATCCATTTTCGTGGGAATTGCGCATGAGTGTAATTATGCGACAATCTTTAATGGTGGAATTGGCAAAAATATCATTCTTGTTCATTGGAGATTGCTTTAAATTCATTAAAATCTCGAATATAGTCATTTTCATTGTATGTCGTTGATGACAGAACAAGAGCGACGGAGTTGGTCGAAAAGTTATCAATCTCTCTCCAAGTTAGGGGAGGGACATATAATCCGTAATAGGAACGAGACATGTGAAAACGTTTAGTTTCATTGCCATCTTTTAGTACGACATCAAAACTTCCGGATAGAGCAACTATCAGTTCGTGCTGAGAGCGAAATGCGTGCCCATCTCTGTATTGCCCTCCAGGGACATCATATATCCAATAAACACGTGCTATGTCAAATGGCACGTGTGTTTGATTTTGGATAAACGATAAATTTCCTCGTCTATCACAAATTTTAGGTAATTCTATTATTTTTGCTTTATTCAATGCCATTGTCGGCAAGATTTAGCAAGTATTGTCCGTAACTGTTAGCTTTCATTGGCTCTGCTACTTTTCTTAATTGCTCTGCGTTTATAAATCCACGACGGAAAGCAATTTCTTCAAGTGCTGCAACTTTAAAACCTTGTCGTTTCTCAATGGTCTCAATAAAATTAGATGCCTCCATGAGAGAGTCTGTCGTCCCTGTGTCTAACCATGCAAATCCACGACCAAGGCGTTTTACGTTAAGAATACCCTTTTCTAAGTAGTCTTGGTTGACTGATGTTATTTCAAGTTCACCACGAGCCGAAGGCTTTACGCCTTTAGCAACTTGCACTACATCGTTTGGATAAAAATATAGACCTACAACAGCATTATTTGATTTCGGCTTTTGAGGCTTTTCTTCAATAGAATAAGCTTTTCCATCGGAGTTAAAAGCAACAACACCATATCGTTGAGGATCTTGTACGGGATAGGCAAATACAGTTGCTTCGCCATTATTGGCAATGTTTACTGCTTCATTTAGCATTGCAGTAAAGCCTTGACCATAGAAGATATTGTCTCCAAGCACAAGGCATACATTGTCATCGCCAATGAATTCCTCCCCAATCAAGAAGGCTTGAGCCAATCCCTCTGGGCGTGGTTGTTCGGCATATTCAAAACGTACACCGATATCGCTACCATCACCAAGTAGTCGTTTGAACATAGGTAAATCGGTAGGGGTTGATATAATTAATATGTCCTTAATCCCGGCAAGCATTAAAACCGAAATGGGATAATATACCATCGGTTTGTCATATATGGGAATAAGTTGCTTTGAAATTCCTTTTGTAATAGGGTAGAGACGTGTCCCTGCTCCACCTGCGAGTACTATGCCTTTCATTTGAGTATTATTTTCGGTTGTTATACATTTCGTTGTAATAATTTTGATATTCTCCTGATGTTACGCTTTCAACCCATTCTTGGTTGTCAAGATACCATCTGATTGTTTTCTCAATACCTATGCTGAATGGAGTCTCAGGATACCACCCAAGTTCAACAGCAATTTTGGTGGGGTCAATTGCATATCTCATATCATGTCCAGGGCGGTCGGCAACGTATGTGATGAGATTGTTGTTAATATCTTCAAGATTACATTTTAGCAACTCTTGATATTTAGGCTCTTCTCGCATTATGCGGGCGATAATCTCAATGACTGTTGTTACTATATTTATATTTTGCTCTTCGTTAAATCCTCCTACATTGTAAATTTCACCGATGCGTCCATCACGAAGTACCATGTCAATAGCTTTAGCATGGTCTTCAACATACAGCCAATCTCTCACGTTTTCACCTTTGCCATAAACCGGTAGGGCTTTGCCTTCGAGGATATTCTTTATGATTAGAGGAATTAGCTTTTCCGGGAAATGATATGGCCCATAGTTATTACTGCAACGAGTGATATTTATAGGCATGCCATAAGTTTCGTGGTAGGCAAGGGTGATAAGGTCTGCGCCTGTTTTAGCAGCAGAATATGGTGAACGAGGAGCTAATGGAGTTGTTTCGGTAAAGAATTTTTCTCCAAATGTTTTTAAATTTGTGCGTCCTTCAATAACTTTTGAAACTTCTTCTGTAACTTGTAATGGTTGTGCTGTATCAAAGTCTTTAGAAAGTGATCCATACACTTCATCTGTGCTGATCTGAAGATATCGTTTTCCTTCTTTATATTGATGATTGCCATTTGCATCCTTACCTAAATACCATGCATTACGTGCGCAGTCAAGCATATTTTGAGTGCCAAGAATGTTTGTTTCAAGGAATAGACGCGGATTTGTAATGCTTCTGTCAACGTGAGATTCTGCTGCAAAATTTACAATATAGTCAGGATCGTATTTTGCAATTAACTCAGACACGAGTTCACGATCACCAATATCTCCCTTGACAAAAGTTACATTAGGTAATTCCATTTCATATTTAATGGTTAATGGATTGCCTGCATAGGTTAATGCGTCAAGAATTACAATCTCAACATCATTTTCCCATTTTTTTAATATGTATTTTACAAAGTTTGCGCCTATAAATCCAGCAGCGCCTGTAACTAAATATTTTTTCATTTTAAGTCAATAGTTATTGATATAGATATCGCTTGATTGAACGTTTTGGCGTCTTTTCAAACTCGTTTGGAATTAATTGTATGCGATCGATTTTTTCGTAAGGAGCGACGAGCTTATTTAATTCAATGCGCACTCGTTCCATCTCTTCCGGTAGTTTGTCAGTTGTGATGCCTGCTTCATCCATTGATTCATAGTCGGGATAGACAAGTGCTACAAGATGATTTTTACGCTCTACGATAAGACTTTCTGAGACATGTAGCATGTTGTTGAGTTTCGCTTCTATCTCTTCAGGATAAATATTCTGCCCGTTAGAGGTAAGAATCATTGTTTTATATCGACCTTTAATGAAGATTGTGCCATCGGCAGAGCGTGTTCCCATATCCCCGGTGTGCAACCACCCATCTTCATCAAGCACAGCATTTGTTGCTTCAGGATTTTTATAATAGCCTTTCATCACGTTTTCCCCTTTGACACATATTTCGCCTGGAATATTTTCAGGATCGGGACTATCAATGCGTGATTCCATAATGCCTTGGAGTGTACGTCCCGAAGATAAACATTGGAATTGACGCCAAGGGGTGTGGCTGATTAGTGGACCACATTCAGTCATTCCATATCCTACAGTAAATGGGAATTTAATGCGATGAAGGAATTCTTCTACTTCATGATTGAGTGGAGCTCCGCCAACAATGATTTCTTCAAATTCGCCACCGAAAGCTTCTACGAGTTTTTTGCGAATGCGAGCGCATATTGCAGAATCGAGGAATGGAATAGCTAAAGCCCAACGCATAGCTTGTTTTGTAATCATTGGAAGAATTTCCTTGCGATATATCTTCTCTAAAATCAACGGAACACAGATTACAAGATTAGGTCTCACGTCGTTTAATGCTTTAAGGAGTAATTTAGGAGAAGGAAGTTTGCCAAATAAAGTGATGTGAGTACCTATTGCAAGGGGAGCAAGCATGTCGAAAGTACAGCCATAGGCATGTGCCAATGGAAGGAATGATAAACATTTAGAGCCAGGATAATGTAGACGGGATTGTATACCATAGACGACATTCCCACATAAGTTGTTAAGTGTAAGCATAACACCTTTAGAAAAACCTGTTGTGCCTGATGTGTAATTAATTACGGCAAGGGAATCTTGTGGCAAAACGGGATATTTAACATCTCGTTCATTAAAGCCTTTTTTATATGCATCGTTAAATATGTTGTCGAGATTTTTCAAAAGATTAGCTATGAAATTATCTTCAGGATATCTTTCGGCATGAACACTTAAATTGTCAAGAGATATAGCAGCCTTTAGCTTTGGCATCTTTTCAAACTCAAATGTCTCCCATAGATGGTTGGTAACAAATAGTATCTCTGCATCTGAGTGATTTATGATATGCTGGGCATCCTTGGGGTTGAATTCTTGCAACACCGGAACGATAACAGCTCCATAGGTTATAGTTGACATGAATATTGTAACCCAAGTAGTTGTGTTTTTCCCCATTAATGCGATTTTATCGCCTTTCTTTATTCCGGCTTGTTCAAAGAAAAGGTGATAACGAGCCACTGTGCGAGCAAAATCGCAGTAGGTCATGGTATTGCCTGTTATATAATCCGTCAACGCCGGAAGTTCCCAATTGTCTTTAAAACTATTGGCGTATATAGCTAATAAATTCTCATTGAGCATAATAACTCTAATCTAAATTATTCCTTTACTACAAAGGAACACAATAATTAGCGAATATGCAACTTTTTAAATAATTATTATGTTCAATGAATGGTGTTTTATGCATGAAACTTACTACCTTTGTAATGTAAAATTATACATTAGAAATGATAGATAACACTACATTTGAAAATTATACTGCATTGTTTCACACGCTTGGGTGTAAACTTAATTTTGCCGAAACATCAACGGTTGCAAAATTATTTGCCGATAAAGGTATTCGGCGTGCTCAAGCCGGAGAAATTCCTGATATATGTGTTATTAATACATGTAGTGTTACCGAGCTGGCTGATAAAAAATGCCGTCAATCAATACGCTCGCTTCATAAAAAATATCCCGATGCAGCGATAATTGTAACAGGGTGTTATGCTCAATTAAAGAGTGAAGAAGTTGCTTCTATCCCGGGAGTTGTAATTGTTGCAGGAACAGATCGCAAACTTGAATTGGCCAATTATCTTGATGAATGGCTAAAAACACATGAACCTCGTTCACTTGTAACTCCTACAAAAAATATTAGAGTGTTTTCGCCTTCGTGTTCACGAGGTGATCGCACACGTTATTTCCTAAAAGTACAAGACGGATGTGATTATTTTTGCACTTATTGTACTATCCCAATGGCTCGCGGTCGCAGTCGTTCGGGGTATATTGGCGAATTAGTAGAGCAAGCTCGTCAAGTTGCCGAAGAGGGAGGTAAAGAAATTGTTATAACAGGCGTAAATATTGGCGATTTCGGTAAAGGTCGTGAAGATAATTTCTTTGATTTGATTAGAGCTTTAGATGAAGTAGATGGAATAGAGCGTTATCGCATATCATCTATTGAACCAAATTTGTTAACTGATGAGATTATAGAGTGGGTTGCAACCTCTAAACGTTTTATGCCTCATTTCCATATTCCATTACAGAGCGGAAATGATGAGGTTCTGAAATTGATGCATCGCCATTATGATACATCTCTGTTTCAGTCTAAAGTAGAGAAGATTAGAGCGACTATCTCTGATGCATTTATTGGTGTTGATTTGATTGTGGGCGCAAGAGGGGAAACGTTAGAACGATTTGAAAACTCTCGCCAATTTGTGGAATCTCTTGATATTTCACGTTTGCATATATTTACTTATTCAGAACGACCCGGAACAAAAGCACTTAATATTGAGCCTGTTGTAGATCAAGCAGAGAAACATCGTCGGACTCGTATTATGCTTGATATCTCTGAGCGTAAATTACAAGAGTTTAGCAATCGTTTTGTAGGTACACAACGCCCGGTGCTGTTGGAACATCCTCGTCGTGGTAAGCCGATGAGTGGATTTACAGATAATTATCTCAAAGTTGAGGTCGAGTCAAAACCGGAATTGTCAAATAAAGTAGTCCCTGTGGCGTTAAAATCATTGATTGGCATAGGTGAAGAAATAAAAGGGGAGATACAGCTATGAAAGAAATGAAATATTTGCCATTGAAGTGGATTCTGTCAGGTATAGCATGCTTGCCGTTTTGGATATTATATGGTATTGCCGATTTTCTTTTTGTGGTGTTACGCTACGTCGTTCGTTATAGATATAAGGTAGTTAGCAAAAATATAAATGAATCATTCCCCGATAAGACAGAAAAAGAAAGAAAAATAATTATTCGTAAATTTTATCGACAGTTTGCCGATTATTTTGTTGAGACAGTCAAACTTAATCACATCAGTGATGAACAGATGCGCCGTCGAGTAACCTTTGAGGGAATTGATGTGATTGATGACATGGTGGCTGAAGGGAAATCTGTTGTAGTTTATCTATCTCATTGTGGCAATTGGGAGTGGATTCCGTCAATAACTCTGTGGACACGTCATGAGATAAGAAAAGATCTTGAGTTTTGTCAGGTATATCGTCCATTAAAAAATAAATGGTTTGACGATTATTTCCTTCGCCTTCGTAGTCGATTTAATTCGCTATCGTTTCAAAAACGCACAGTGTTGAGAGATTTATTAAGATTGCGACGAGATAATATGCCAAGTGTTACCGGATTTATGAGCGATCAAAAACCAAGCAAAGGAGATGAACAATATGTAACGATGTTTCTAAATCATCCCACAGCAATAATAACCGGTACAGAGATGATTGCTCGCAAATTGCAAATGGGCGTTGTCTATTTGGATATAAAGAAACCTCGACGAGGACATTTTTTTGTTTCCACTCGTTTGATAACAAAGGATGCCTCAAAAGAACCAGAAATGTCAATAACAGCGACATATGCAAGATTGCTTGAGCAAACAATCATTGATACACCACACATTTGGCTGTGGTCTCATAAACGCTGGAAAAATAAAGTAACTTTACCTCAAAATGCCAATAAATAGTAAAAAGCCGATCGCGGTAATCATATTAAATTGGAATGGGGAAACTCTTCTTCGAGAGTTTCTCCCCAAGGTTATTGCCACAACTGATAGTGCGTTGGCTGATGTGATAGTTGCTGATAATGGAAGTACTGATGGCTCTGTCTTGTTGCTTGAACAAGAATTTTCGCAGGTAAAATTATTGAAATTTGCAGAGAACTATGGTTTTGCTCAGGGGTACAATCAAGCAATCGAACAGACACAATATAAATATACGGTACTGCTTAATTCCGATGTTGCAACAGCCGATGGCTGGCTTGCTCCGTTGTATGATTATATGGAGCAACATTCTGAGGTGGGAGCATGTCAATCTAAACTGTTATCTTATCGTGAACCGGAAATGTTTGAGTACGCAGGAGCTTCAGGTGGTTTTATCGATAAAAACGGCTATCCTTATTGTCGAGGGCGATTGTTTGCAACAGTAGAAAAGGATAATCACCAGTATGATGATGTGAGCTCTGTGTTTTGGGCAACCGGAGCTGCATTAATGGTGCGTTCCGAAATATATATGTCGGTGGGAGGTCTTGATAAAGATTTCTTTGCCCACATGGAAGAGATTGATCTCTGTTGGCGCATTTTGCTTGCCGGTTATGACATTAAAGTCATTCCGCAAAGTGTGGCATATCATCTTGGAGGGGGCAGTCTCCCTGCTTCAAATCCACGCAAAACCTATCTTAATTTCCGAAACAATTTATTACTGCTACACAAAAACTTACCAGATTCAACGCGTGGTCGTAAATTGTTTATTAGAAGGCTCTATGACACAATAGCATGGGCAAAATTTATGTTGACATTTGATTTCAAGAATGCTAATGCTATACTGAAAGCGCACAACGATTTTCGTCGCATGAGACGAGCCTACACATCACACCCCGATGTTGATTTGCTTGATGCTCGCCCCGACACTCGTCGCAATATAATCGTTGATTATTACCTTCGCCAGCGTAAAACATGGCGACAATAGACCTCAAAAAATATTTTGAGTACATCAATTAAATGTGTGAAATATTCAAATAATTTCTGTATCTTTGCCGAAATTTCAAATAGATATTTGAATATACGGCTGAATAAAACAGAATTTATTAATGAATATAATGAAAAAGACTTCACTCGTTGTGTTGCTGATGTTCATGTCGGCAATAGCGATTAATGCTACCGAAGTAGCATATCGATTGCTCGTTTGGATGGATTCGGGAGCTAAAAGCGCCTATGCCTTATCAACCAAACCTAAAGTTACTTATGATGGTACATGCTTAGTAGTTTCGACAACTGCTGCTACTGTGGAATATCCTGCTGAAGATGTTTGGAAGTTCACATTGGATAAAATTGAAATAAGTGGCATTGAAGAAACGCTCAAAGAAGTTCCGACGATGAGAATCGTTGGCGATGTTGTAATGTTTTCTGGCTGTCGACCCGTTAGTGTGGTGCGCATGTTTAACGTAAGCGGACAACCTCTTGCCACCGAGCAAGCCGATGCCGATGGCTCCTTGCAAATTAATATTTCGCACTTCCCTCATGGGATTTATATCCTGTCAACCGAAAGTATAACATATAAAATTATAAAATAATGAAAAACAATATTTTAGCAAAAATAACAGTTGTTTGCTTTTTTCTTGCAACTTGCTTTTCTGTGAGTGCACAAGGAATTATGGTTTACACCAAAGATGGTAAATTTGTAACCTATTCTTATTCCGACTTGGATAGCATCGTAACATTTGATGCTGAAGAGGAAATCCCTGTTGTTCCATTTGAAAAAGGAACTATCGGAACGCTTGTCGATCTTGGATTGTCGGTTGATTGGGCGAGCTGGAATGTAGGGGCATCGTCAGAAGATGGTTTTGGCCATTATTTTGCATGGGCTGATACCACTTGGAAACACTCTTGTACACTTGCAAACTACATGCACTTTAACGATGCCAATAAAGATGGTGTGTTACAAGATGGTGAGATGACAATTCTTGGTGATGTTTCGACTTCAAAACTTGATATAGCTCGAGTAGAGTGGGGTGGCGAATGGCGCATGCCCACTGTGGCTGAGATCTCCGAACTCATTGATAGTTGTGAGTGGAAATGGACATCTGTTGGCGATGTGCAAGGTTGGCGAGTAGCGCGTAATGGTAAGGACATTTTCCTCCCTGCTGCCGGATATCGTGATGGTGCTGATGTGTATGAAGAAAACGAAGCCGGAAACTACATGGCGGGCACCTTGAGTGCTGATCCTACTATGGCTGATATTATGCGTTTTACTGCTGATACATGTGCGTGCGATAGCAACTATCGTTATTATGGATTTGTCGTGCGTCCTGTTGCCACAAAGCCTAATATTACTATTGCAAAAGAAGTTGACCTTGGCTTGCCAAGCGGAACAATTTGGGCAGGCTGGAACATTGGCGCTTCTGCACCACAGGAATACGGTAACCATTATGCATGGGGAGAAGTTGAAACAAAAGATGATTATATGCGTGAAACATATAAATTTTATGATGCTGCAACTGATTCATATTCAACTCCAGTAAATGGAATAATTGGAGATCCTGAATATGATGTTGCTACTAAAGAATGGGGCGCAGAATGGCAAATTCCTACAGATGCTCAAATGCAAGAATTAATTGATAATTGTCAATGGCGTTGGTATACATTTAATGATAAAAATGGTTATGTTGTTACCGGACCTAATGGAAATGCTATTTTCTTACCTGCTTCCGGACTTCGTGCAAAAGGTAGTAAAATAAGTTTTGATGGGACTTGTGGCTATTATTCAACCGGCACTTTACATTCTGATTATTTTACGAGGGCATTAGAAGCAAAAGAAACAAGTGTAAAGATAACTAATAGTAATTATCGTTTATATGGTTATACAATTCGAGCCGTAAAAGCTAATGTTGTCGAATAAAGCTAAGGATTCCATAAATATAAATTGTGCAAAGAGACTGTGTTAAAATGAACACATTCTCTTTGTTTTATACTTCTCCGGCACTTCGTGCCAGCTCCCATATATTGGTGAAGTAATTTTGTGTGTTTGTTAATCAGTGAGTTAAACATTGTGCTCAGTTCTCTCCATAAGTTAGGGAGAGTACGGCGAAGCCGGGAGAGGGTATGCTTGTTTGAGTTCGTTAATTGTTCTATATTTATAATAATTTATAAATCTGACTATTTGCTGCGACAACAGTAATTAAAAAATTTATTTTTTGGTAATTTGGCATGATGATATTGCAATTATGACAGATTTTTAAAAAAAAAATCAAATCTGAAATTTAATTGTCATTTTTTATTTTTCTCTTTTTGGGGCTTTTTTGTTGCCAAATAACAGAATAGACAATTCTTTTTTGTTGTCGTATGAATATTGGTTATATTATTTGAGAATTTAACGAGTCTAATAATATCGGCTTGTTTGTTGAGCTGCTCTTGTAGATCTCGCACTTTGCCCTTAAAAGCGTTTTTTCCTCGATGAGTTTCTCTATTTTATCATCTTTCTCACGTAAATATTTTATTAAAGAGTCTAATGATGGCTGAGGTTCGTTTTTTCGCATTACCATTTCCCCCTCTCCGGTGATAAACCAACGCGGATTTAACCAATCAAATGTTTGAATGATTTTAGCAATAAACTCATAACTTGGTTTATTGCGTCGTTGTACTACACATCCTCTAACAGTCTGGTCTCCAGTGCCTATTTTTCGGGCAAATGATGCAACTGTTAATCCTTCCTTTTCAATAATTAAATTGATTCTATCACATATATCCATAGATTTTTTTAAAAAAATACAATAATTATTTGGCTAATTCAAATAAATGTTTGATATTTGTACTCAAATTTCCATTTTTGTATTGTAAATATAACAAATTATTGACAAATATAGAAGGGAATTTGCAAAAATTAGAAGCGTAAGCTTAATAATATATTATTAATTTAAATTTATTAATTTATGAGAAAACATTTTCTTAAAGTATCGCTCATTGGACTTCTCGCTGTTTCAATGCCGATGTCTTTCACAAGTTGTAAAGACTACGATGATGACATTGAAGCTTTGGAGAACTCTAATGCCGATTTGAGTAATCAATTGAGCGCATTGCAAGCTGCATTGACAGCTAATCAACAAGCTGCTACTGCTGCTCAATCTGCTGCAGATGCAGCAAAAGCCGCTGCTGACGCAGCACAAAACTCAGCTGATGCTGCTGCTAAAGAAGCAGCTGCTGCAAAACAAGAAGCTGAACTTGCGAAAAAAGCTGCAGCCGAAGCTAAAGCTGAAGCTATCGAAGAAGCTATTGACCAAGTTAAATCAATGCTTTCAGGTTATGCTACATCGGCTCAACTTGCTACATTGGCTGGTACAGTAGAAGGTATCCAAAAAGGTCTTAGCACTCTTGAAGCAAGCCTTAAAGAAGCAAATGCTGAAATCGATGAAAACGCACGCGCTATCGAGGCTATTAAAGTGCAAGTTGCTGCTTTGGAAAAATTCCAAGCTGAAACAGGCAAAGATATCACAGCTATCAAAGCTGATATCGAAGCGTTGAAAGCTCAATTAAATTCAAAAATCACTAAAGACGAAGTTAACGCACTTCTTAACGAAGCTAACGCTAAGTTGACAAAAGAACTCAACTCAGCAGTTTCTACCCTTCAAGGTGTGATTTCTAATCGTCTTTCAAGCATCACACTTGTTCCTAACTTGTATATTGATGGTATCGAAACAATTGAATTTACCTCATTGAAATATACTCCGTTGAAGCAAAGTGCTAATGGTCTTGTTTCTGCAGGTGCTGATGTTTTGGTGTCAAGTGATGAAAATCTTGCTCAATATCGTTTGAACCCAATAACTACAGGCCTTAATGATATTGATGAACAGAATATTGAATTTGTGGCACTTGTAGCTCAAGCTCGTGGTGTTGTTGAAGCTCCTATTGCTTATGTTCCGGGTTCTGCAACTATTGGTAAGGGTTCTCTTGATAATGGCATCCTTTCAGTTTATGCTAAGAAGACAATTACTTCTTCATTGAATTTATCAGGTGATAATATTTATACTGTAGCTCTCAAAGTGCCCATTGCTAAAGAACTTTGTGAAGATGAAAATACTCCTGAATATGTTTATTCAGAATATGCTCGTTTGAACGAAAAAACAAGCACTCCAAAGATTGCAGCTAATCCGTATGTATGTACAAAAACAGCAGGTCACAATCATTATTCTGACTCTGTTACAATGTGGGCTTCAAAAATATCTGCAAACGATTTAGTAACAAAAGAAGTTTATTATAAAGATAAACTTGATTTGTTGCCATTGGTTACAGGTTGTTTGTATGAAGATGCACGCGAGTTTACTAAAGAACAACTTGCAAAATTTGGTCTTGAGTTCCGTTTTGCTATTCCTACCAAGGGATATATAGCTGAAGAAAATAATACAGACCAACAACAATTTGTTGCTTTGGAAAATGGTCAATTCGTTTATTCTAAATTACCAAATGGTTATACTGATAATAAAGCTTGTATTGGTAAAGAGCCTATTATCCGTGTTTCATTGGTTGATGTAGTAAATAATAAACTTGTTGATCAACGCTATTTGAAGATTAAATGGATAGATAAAGTCCTCGAACCTATAGATTTGGGCTCTCGTGAAATGACTTCTTATCTTGCTTGTCAAGATTCTATCGGAATGGGACTTTCTTGGGCTGATTTCACTAATGAATTCTATGGTAAGATTGATATGTCAAAAGATCAATTTACTAAAGTTTATATGCAAACAGATCCTACCGTAGATATTAATTATACTTTAGAACCTAATAAAAAAGTTGGTTTCTATTGGGATCCTGCGATTGAAGGTGATGCTCTTGCATTGACTTGGTGGTTGCGTCAATCAGAAATCGGTACAATCATTAAATTGGGCGCAAATCACTCTTATACACTTGTAAATAATGTATTTACAGCTAAGTTGACATTTACTCCAAATAATAATGATTATCCTGTATTGTATTATACTTTGGTTCATAAAATAGAACTTCCTGCGACATTACCATCAATCAATGGTTTCTTCGGTCCATATTGGGTAGGTGAACACCTATACGAAGTATATCCAGTTCAATTTGGATCTGAAGCTCAAAATAGATTAGGTAATGAAACATGTGTATTCTATAACAATTTAATGAACGGCTTTACTTTTGCTGATAATGGTTTTATTGTAAAAGACTTAAATTCTTGTGCAACTTGGGATATGCAATTCTGTCAAGATAGTCAGCAAGCTGGTTATGCTCCTGGTTATATTGGCGCAGAACCTGATAAAGAACAAGGTAGCGATATCGGCGGATACAACTTGTACTTAAATAATAGTGCGCAAGCAGCAAAACTTCACTGGGATCCAGGACATATTTCTTGGTGTGGTAGTCCGGCTCATAATCAAGCAGCAGTGGAACTTTATAAAAATAATGCTGGTATTGGTTTGTTAGATAAGACTTCTCACATGGGTATTTGGGCAACAATTAACCCATACAATATCATTCCAGTGTACAATTATGATATCAAGTTCATTGAGCCATTGAAGATTGAAACTGCTCAGTTGGATGGTATATTACAAGATGGTATTGTTGAAGGTACTGCTGTTTCTTGGAAATCGCTATTTACAATGACAGACTGTTTCGGGTACAAAGTTGGTGGAATCCCTGGCTCTACAGAAAAAACTATGTGGGCAACTCGACTTGCTGATTACTATGAAGTTGAAACACCAACTTGGGTGTATGACGATCCAGAGGCACGACTAATTAATGTTAAGTTTGGATTTAAGCTAGAAAATGGTAATGTAGTTGTTGATGAAAATGCAACTGTTAATACAGCTATGACAATTAAACAATTAGAAAAATTATTGCCAACTGGTGGTGTCATTCCTTCATTAAGTCTATCAGCTGATGATCAATATCTTATCTTTACTTCAAACATGGGATCTCAATTGAATCAGCCATTCTATATGTGGGCTCAAGTTACTGTGGCTTATGGCTGGGGTGCTAAAACTATATGGATGCCTATTAAGGTTATTCCTATGGATTCTAAACAATAAGCAATTGACTAAGAATGCTAATATAATTAAGGGGGGTGCGCTGCGGTGCCCCCCTTTTTATAAAATTATGGTATGAAAAATCTAAAATTTTTATTTATCGTGTTGGCTGCTGTCATGATGGTGGCGTGTGGTGGCGAAAAGAAAAAATCGGCTGAAATCGTTGAGCCGGTAAATCCACGCATCGATCAAACAATGGAGCACAGCAACATGGATGAGGAGGAGTTGACCTATCTTGCAACGCAATATCTCGATTTCTTGAAAGCAAAGGATTTTGAATCGGCACTTGCTATGTTGAAATCGTTTGACGGGAAGAATGTAGTGCCGTTGAGCGAGGCTCAAAAAAACAGTTTGAAACGTGTTTATGTCGCCTATCCGGTATTTGGTTATACAATAGACGATATTGTGTTCTATAGCGAGACTGATACAGAGATTAAGTATTCTATTATATTGTTTGAAAAGCAGTATGATGACGATCTACCAAACACCGTGAAGTCGATTCTTACTCCCAAACGCATTGATGGAGTATGGAATCTGTGTGTTGATAATCGTTCAGTGGGTGAAAAATTATAAAATGTTTAAGTTATGAAAAAATATTTGGTATCAGCAATTGCGATGGTGCTTTCACTATCGGTTGTTGCTCAGGAGCAACAAGAGTTGAGAATTAAAGAGCCCGGTCGCACAGAGTTTCAAAAACATTGGTTTATGCAAGCGCAAGGCGGTGCTGCATACACTCTTGGAGAAGCTGCATTTGGCGACTTGATATCTCCTGCAGCAGCATTGAATGTGGGTTATAGTTTCAGTCCTGTGTTCCGCATGCGTCTTGGTGCATCGGGATGGGAAGCTCGTGGAAGTTGGGTAACTCCTCGCCAAAATTATAAGTTTAATTTTGTTCAAGGTAATCTTGACGCGGTGCTCGATTTGAGTAACCTATTCAGTGGTTTTAATCCTAAGCGTACTCTTGATATATATGCTTTCCTTGGCGCAGGTTATAACTATGGATTTGATAATGATGAAGCTGTGGCTATTGCCGATGCAGGATATGACTTGCGCTACCTGTGGCGCGACTCTAAGAGTCTTGTTGCTGGTCGTGGCGGTCTTGGAATGGATATTCGTTTAAGTGATGCTGTTTCTCTTAATGTTGAAGCTAATGCAAATGTGCTTTCTGACCATTTCAACTCAAAGAAAGCCGGTAATGCCGACTGGCATTTCAATGGTCTTGTGGGCTTGACTATCAAGTTTGGCAAGAGTTACAAGGAAATACCTCCTGTTTACTATGAGCCGGAACCTGTTCCCGAGCCAGAACCAGAGCCCGCTCCTGTAGTTGAAGAGCCTAAACCTGCTCCCGCTCCTGTGGTAGAAGAGGTGAAGGTTGAGCCTCTTGTGCGTGATATCTTCTTCACCATCAATTCTTCTAAAATTCGTGAAAGCGAACAAGTGAAGGTTGACGAACTTGTAGCATATATGAATCAATATCCTGAATCTAAGGTTATGATTACTGGTTATGCTGATAAAGCTACAGGTAATGCTTCTATCAATGAACGTATTTCTAAACGTCGTGCTCAATCAGTTGCTGATGCTATCGCTGCGGCAGGTATTGCTTTGGATCGCATCACTACTGATGCTAAAGGTGATACAGAACAGCCATTTGAAGTGATGGAAAGCAATCGTGTGTCGATTTGTATCGCAGAATAAAATTATTTCACAAAATCAAGTATTTATTTGATTTTATAAAATAAATGCATTATCTTTGCTCTCGGTATTATATTATTAATAGTATCTTTATAACAGCAAAGGCAGAGAATTAATTTATTTCTTATCACATGTTTCTTGAGATTGTCTGTGAAGATCGTCTCAAGTTTTTTTTTATTTTGTGCAGATGTGCTATTTTTGTAGTAAATAAATTGATATTGAAATATGAAACAGAGATTATTAATATTATGGATTTTTGTTGCAGTGATGTGTGGGCAGGCTGTGGCTCAAATGAGTGCTACAAATGTACAACTCACTGATGTAAACGGAGAAAAACATCGTTTGAGTGATTTCAAAGGGAAATATTTATATGTAGATTTGTGGGCTTCGTGGTGTGGTCCATGTAACATGGAAATCCCTTATATGCAAGAACTTGAACGCTCTTTAGATAATGACATGGTGGAGTTTGTCGCAATTTCTGTAGATGAGGATGTGGACTCATGGAAAGTGGCACTTGCTCGCCACAACATGAAGGGACATCAATTTATAGCACCTCCTGAACTTTCTATAATATTGAGAGTCAGAAGTATTCCACGATACATAATATTTGACACAGAGGGAAAGATTCTTTATCCCAATGCACCGCGTCCAAGTTCGGGTGATATGATTAAGAAAATCTTATCGGAGTTGAAATAGCTCTATTCCGAAACAGTACCAAGTTCTTTTATCCCGCCTGTCAATGCATCAAATAGTAGATAGGCAGGAGCTGTTTTTGTTGTAAATAATGCGGGATCTATCCCAAAGACCACTCCATATTGGGCAACGTTAAATGACTCATCAACAAATACTTTCCCTTTATATTCGAGTTTGATATTTGCCTTTCCGGGAATACGGTAGGCAACGCCACCTTTAGGGAATTGTTTTGTGAGACCGGTTTTCTCGTTTTTGGGGAGTTCTCCTCGCTCTATTATTTCTAAAGACAAGTAAACAGGTTCTCCTGAAAGGTCAAGAGCATCAACGATACCATTAAGCGAAGAGATGCGGGCAATAACCTTTTCTGAAGAGATAGTATCGGGTGTAAAGCGGAATGTTTTAACATCGGTATAACGTCGTTCTGTACCCATAAACATTGCGGTTAACGCAGCTTCTTGTGCCGACAAATTATCAAGAATGAGTTGCATCGCTTGCCCGTCAGGTGGCATCTGTTCGGCTTGCCCGGTCATGATGTCGGTGCGACTTTGGCGCAATGTAAATATTTGAGATGCAGCGAGTTCGGCGCGTTTTGCTGAAGATTGGCTTTGTAGCATTTCCTGGCTTATAACATGTTGAGCGGCTTCATCATCAAGGGGTGTTGGTGTTGGATTAATAGGTGTTGGTAGTTTAACAGTCAATTGTTCCGGAATCTCCTCGGTATTTATAGCAAGAGGCATATTCTCTTCATTTACAATAAGAAAAGGAGATGTCCCTTTTTTGAATTGCATGAGGTAGCGGTCATCGGGGTTGGCAACACCGCGTGGTGTTATGATAATAGATTTTACTTCCCATGAGCGATTTGATTCCGCAATAGCATTATCAGCGTCAAGATATTTTTTAGCGTATTTGTAATATACTCCAGGCTCTTTCTCTATACATTCGGCCTCTATTGTGATGTCAAATACAGTAGATGGTAGATTATATATAAGTCCATATTCGCTAACCTTTGTAGCAGTGAGCTTTTGGGTGGTTTGTGCAAATGTTGTTATTGAGAATAAGAATGATATTACTAATGCTGAAAATATTTTCATAATAGATTTTTTTATTTGTTAGATCATTATTGCGCGTATTGCTTTGCCAAGATTTTCAGCAATATCACCTGCTGTAACGCCATATTGCCCATGTTCTTCTGCCGCAATATCTCCTGCTAATCCGTGGATGTAAGTTCCGATGAGAGCGCTCACTTCGGGTTTATAGCCTTGAGCCATTAATGAAGCAATTACGCCTGTCAGAACATCACCACTACCACCGGTAGCCATGCCGGGATTGCCCGATGAATTGAAATATATTTTACCATCGGGGCGCATCACAGCAGTGTAATGCCCTTTTAACACAATGATTATGTTATAATATTTAGCCATTTCGATAGCTTTTTTCAAACGGCTCTCGGCATTGATTTGAGCACCAAACAAGCGGTCAAATTCTGCTGCATGAGGAGTGATTATCGAAAGAATGGGAATGTGGTTTAATAGAGATGGTCGTAGCGCAATGCAGTTGAGTGCGTCAGCGTCAAGAATTACAGGGTTACCGGCTGTTTTCAAAAATGCTTCAAGAGCGTTTATTGTAACCTCATGTGTTCCGATGCCAGGACCTATTGCTATTGATGAATATTGATGTTGCAACAGCATATTGGTAACGGCAATATCGTGTTTGTCGGCTTCAAAAAGAGCTTCAGGAACAGATGTTTGCATAATGTTATAGCCGCAACGAGCAGAGTGAATAGATACTTTCCCGGCGCCGGAACGTAATGCCCCTTTTGCAGCAAGAACAGCGGCTCCCATCATGCCATAACTGCCGGCTATAATCATTGCTGATCCATAGTCAGCTTTGGAAGAGAATGGTTTGCGACGTTTTAATACACGTCGCACATCGTTTTTCTCAACAAGGTAGAGATCTGTTGTCGTGTTGCGAATTTCTTCGGCGCTTAATTCAATGTCAAGCACTTTCCATTCTCCCACGAGATCGGCATTATCGCTAATGAAGAAGGCAAGACGAGGAAATTGTATGGCAAGAGTCAAATCGGCATGTATGATATTGCGATTAATAACACCATTGTTCCAGTCGCTGAACATTCCCGAAGGGACATCAATTGACACAACAGTAGCACCTGACTCGTTGATGTATCTTACCAAGGCCATGAACCCGCCTGATAGTGGCTCACGCAATCCTGAACCAAACAACCCATCTATAACAAGATGATTACGAGACAAGTCGGGAAGTGTGAAATTGCCCTTGACTTCAGTGTAATCAATATCTCCATATTCGAGAAGACGATCACGGCATGCCAAGCAGTCAGAGTTTAAGCGGTTACCTCCAATGTTAAATAAAAATATTTCAGGGCGATAGCCTTGCTCTATCAACATTCTGGCGATAGCGAGAGCGTCGGCCCCATTGTTGCCCGGACCGGCAAAAATGGCAATGCGTTTATTGGGACGCCATCGTGATATGATTTCACATGTGGCAGCCTCAGCTACTCGCTCAATTAGCTCGATAGCAGAAATCCCTTCATTTTCTATAGTATAACGGTCAATTGCGCGTATTTGGTCGTTTCTGAATATTTTCATATCTACATGTTGAGTTATTAACTGACAAATTTACAAATTATATTCTGCTTTTATGTCATTTGGAGATAAATCATTGATTTAATAAAACAAAAAACAATAGAGTAGTAGGTGAGTACCTAAATTTTTATTAATTTTGTAGCCATTAAGATGAAACAGGAAGTAACATATCAAGGATTGACATTTGAACCATATATCACTAAAGAGGAGATAGCGGCTCGTGTACAACAATTAGCACAAGAGATTGAAAAAGATTGTGCCGGTACATGCCCTTTGTTCTTGTGTGTGCTTAATGGAGCGTTTATGTTTGCTTCTGACTTGTTTCGTGCGGTGGATATGGATGCTGAGATATCGTTCATTCGTCTCCAGAGCTATGAGGGAACAGGATCGACAGGCATTGTAAAGGAGGTTATAGGTTTAACTGAAAACATCGAAGGTCGCACTGTAATCATAGTTGAAGATATCGTTGATACAGGAAATACAATGGTAAAATTGGTGAAAGACCTTGAAGCAAAAAATCCAGCATCGGTAAAAATCGCAACCTTGTTGTACAAGCCTGACTCTGTACAATGTGATCTTAAACTTGATTATGTGGGTTTCCCCATTCCGTCAAAGTTCATCGTTGGTTATGGCCTTGACCTTGATGGTATGGCGCGTAACTTGCCCGATATATATGTATTGAAAAAAGATAAGTAATTATTTTTAAAAAATAAATCCGGTCTCAGTGAGTGAGACATCTTCTTAACCTGACCTTTTCCATGATTTGTGCACACACTTTGTAAAATAGCAAAGTGGATAATTATTAAAAGTTGGTAAAAAAGAAAATAGAAAAGAAATGTTTAATTTAGTGATTTTTGGAGCTCCCGGAAGTGGAAAAGGGACACAAAGCGAACTATTGATTGAAGAGTATGGATTATTCCACATCTCAACAGGTGAAGTGTTGCGCGATTTAATCGCTCGTGGCACTGAGCTTGGCAAAATTGCTGATAGCTACATCTCAAAAGGAAATCTCATCCCCGACGAATTGATGATAAGCATTCTTGCTGACTTGCTTGATTCAAACCCCGCAACTGCAGGCGGTGTAATTTTTGATGGTTTCCCGCGCACGATAAACCAAGCTAAAGCTTTGAAAGTGATGCTTGCTGAACGCAACTCTAAAGTTCATGCCGTAGTGGGACTTGAGGTAGAAGATGCAGAATTGATTGAACGCCTAATCAAACGTGGACAAGACTCCGGTCGTGCCGATGATAACCTTGAAACTATAAAGCAACGTCTCGAAGTATATCACACTCAAACCTCACCATTAAAAGACTATTATGTCGCTGAAGGTAAATATCATGGTATTCATGGTAGTGGCTCGGTTAAAGATATTTTCAACTCAATCAAAACATCAATTGACAAAGTAAAGCCCTAACGAATAATTGATTAACAACAAACGACAAGGAGATGCGTCATCGACACATCTCCTTGTCGTTTTATAAAAAGAGAGTCAGGACTCACTCCCCAATCCACCCAACTCAATATAATGTGTAGTATTGCTATATTATTATCTTTTTGGTTGTGATATCGTTTTCAGTTGCGACTTGAATGATGTAGCATCCTGACGGGTATTTGTCTGTGGGGATCGTTATTGTGTTCACATTAGGGCTCACAACATCAATCACCATACCTGCCATATTGATTATTCTTACCGATTTAATTTCCTCAATAGAAGAA
>JAFXGB010000114.1 GCA_017520235.1 Muribaculaceae bacterium
AAGAATATGCTTATGGCAAGCCTACTACCGAACTTCGCGTTGAAGGTGAAAGCGACCACACAGGGACAAGCGTAACATTCCTTCCCGACGACACCATTTTCACAACAACCATCTACGACTACAACACGCTTGCCAATCGTCTTCGCGACCTTGCTTTCCTCAATGCCGGCATACGCTTAACCTTGACTGACATGCGCGTATTAGACGAAAACGGACTACCCAAGCACGAGGAATTCTACTCACAAGATGGTCTCCGCGAATTTGTTGAATACATTGATTCTAATAAAGACTCGCTCATTCAGGATGTTATCCACCTCAACACTGAGCGTCAAGGCATCCCCGTTGAAGTCGCACTAACATACAATAGCACCTACAATGAAAATGTTTACTCTTATGTAAACAACATTAACACCATAGAAGGTGGTACTCACTTGACCGGATTTCGTCGTGGCTTAACTTCGACACTTAAGAAATATGCCGAAGACTCTAAAATGCTTGAAAAAGTAAAAATTGATATTGATCCTGCCGATTTCCGTGAAGGTTTGACTGCTGTTGTTTCTGTTAAAGTCATGGAGCCTCAGTTTGAAGGACAAACAAAAACTAAACTCGGCAACAACGAAGTAATCGGAGCCGTACAAGCAGCAGTGAGCGAAGCCCTTCGCAACTACCTTGAAGAGCACCCAAAACAAGCAAAAACCATTGTCGAAAAAGTTATCTTGGCAGCACAAGCTCGCCATGCAGCCTACAACGCTCGCGTAAAAATTCAACGCAAATCACCTCTTAGCGGAGGTGGACTTCCCGGCAAACTTGCCGACTGCTCATCTCGCACAGCCGAGGATTGCGAGCTATTCCTTGTCGAAGGGGACTCTGCAGGCGGTACTGCTAAACAAGGTCGCGACCGCACATTCCAAGCAATCCTTCCTCTACGTGGTAAAATCCTCAACGTGGAAAAAGCTATGGACCACAAGATTTTCGACAACCAAGAAATCACAAGTCTATTCCGTGCTATGCGCGTTACTATAGGAACCGAGGAAGACCCAAAAGAAGTCAATATTTCTCGCATCGCCTACCACAAAATCATCATCATGACCGATGCCGATGTCGATGGTAGCCACATCGCGACACTACTGATGACATTCTTCTTCCGTCGCATGCGACCGGTAATCGAAAAAGGTTATCTCTATCTTGCCACTCCTCCATTATACAAATGTACACGTGGCAAAGTCGAAGAATATTGTTGGACCGATGCCGATGTTCAACGTTTCATCGCAGCAAACGGCGACAAAACAAAAGTTCAACGCTATAAAGGTCTTGGAGAAATGAGCGCCGAAGAACTGAGAGAAACAACAATGTCGCCCGAAAAACGACTCCTTAAACAAGTTAATATCAGCGACGCAGCCGAAGCCGACCGCATCTTCTCAATGCTCATGGGCGAAGACGTCGGTCCACGACGCGAATTTATTGAAGCTAATGCCAATTACGCAAATATTGACGCATAAACTCACAATAAGGCGTGTCGTAAAGAACTACGATGCGCCTTTATTTTAATCACCAACACCTATTCGAGTGTTTATCTATATATAACCCTTAAAACGATAAATCATGGCTCGATCAAATAAACAAAAAAAAAGTAACATAGAACTACTACTAAAAATACGCGAATTCATCAACGCGCAGAAAAACAACACATTCAATTATAAACAGGTCTCTCATGCAATCAACGTAACTACTCATGCCCAGCAGAAAGCCGTTGCCATGATACTTGCAGAGATGGCTTTTGACGGAGACCTCATCGAGACCTCGCCAGGAAAATACAAATCGCCCCAACGAAGCAATGTAATGACAGGAGTTTTCGTGCGTCGCAGCAATGGTAAAAACAGCGTCATCACCGACAATGACGGAGAATCAATCTTCGTGGCCGAACGCAATTCAATGCATGCTCTTAACGGAGACAAAGTAAAAGTAATCATCGCAGCCCATCGTCGTGGGGCTGAGCCTGAAGCTGAAGTTGTTGAAATTATTGAAAAAGCCGACCAAGTATTTATCGGCACACTACAAGTTGAAAAATCATTTGGCTACTTATTGACCGACTCTAAATATCTTGCCACCGACATATTCATTCCTAAAGCCAAACTAAAAGGTGGCGTAACAGGCGACAAAGCCATTGCTCGCATCACCAATTGGCCCGAGGAAATGAAAAATCCACAAGGAGAAATAGTTGATATCCTCGGCAAAACAGGGGAAAACAATGCCGAGATACACGCCATACTCGCAGAATACGGGCTACCCTATCGCTACCCCGAAGCCGTTGAGCGTGCAGCTGCCAAAATTGATGCAGGCATCACTCCTGATGTAATTGACTCTCGACTTGACATGAGAGACGTTACCACTTTCACTATCGACCCCAAAGACGCCAAAGACTTCGATGACGCTCTTTCTATCCGACGATTGGAGAATGGCAACTATGAAGTGGGCGTACACATTGCCGATGTAACCCATTATGTAACTCCCGATACCATCATTGACCGCGAAGCACAAAAACGCGCCACATCGGTATATCTTGTTGACCGCGTTGTCCCCATGCTCCCCGAGCACCTCAGTAATGGCATTTGTTCATTGCGTCCCAACGAAGAGAAGCTCACATTCTCTTGCATTTTTGAAATGGACACAAACGCCAACGTCATCAACCGCCACATCGCCCGCACAGTAACTAAGAGCAACCGCCGCTTCACCTATGAAGAAGCGCAAGAAATTATCGAAACCGGCAAAGGCGATTATGCTCATGAGATACTCATGCTCGACAGCATGGCTAAAATCATGCGTAGTCAACGATATGAAAACGGAGCAGTGGAATTTGACCGCCATGAGGTAAGATTTGACATCGACGAAACAGGACACCCCATAGGAGTGTATTTCAAAGTGTCGAAAGATGCCAATAAACTCATCGAAGAATTCATGTTGCTTGCTAATAAAACAGTTGCGCAAGCAATAGGAAAGCCCGCCGACCACAAAAAGCCAAAAGCTTTTGTTTATCGTGTTCACGACCAACCCGATCCCGGCAAGCTATCAGATCTTGCAGCACTCTCGCGCACATTCGGATATAAGGTAAAAGCCCAAGGCACACCCAAAGATGTCAACCGCTCAATCAATCGCATGCTAAGCGATGTAAAAGGTCGCGGAGAAGAAAATCTACTCTCCACACTCGCCATACGGTCAATGGCAAAAGCGGTCTATACGACTGCCAACATTGGGCACTATGGGCTTGGGTTTGAATACTATACTCATTTCACATCACCCATACGCCGATACCCCGACATGATGGTACACCGCCTGCTCGACAGATACCTCAATGGTGGTCGTAGTGTAAACCTTAACAAACTCGAAGAATTGTGTAAACATTCTTCTAACATGGAACAGCTTGCCGCCAATGCCGAGCGCTCATCTATTAAATATAAACAAGTTGAATACCTCGGCGACCATCTTGGAGAAATATACGATGGTGTAATCTCCGGCGTTACAGAATGGGGATTATATGTTGAACTTGATGACAACAAGTGCGAAGGACTTGTTCCTATACGCGATCTTGATGACGACTACTACGATTTCGACGAACGTAACTATTGCCTTGTAGGGCGTCGCAGCAACACGCGTTATAGACTTGGCGACAAAATCAGAGTACAAATTGCGCGAGCAAATCTTGAACGCAAACAACTCGATTTTACGCTTGTTGACACTAAAAAATAATATCCATCTTTTGTAATCTACGATAAGAAATAACAACCGATGAAAGCGACAATAGAAGTCAACAACCTCTGCATAAGAGCCAACCATGGAGTGGCTCCGCAAGAGAACATTACCGGTAACACATTTGAGGTAACTGTTCATTTGCGCTACCCCATTGATGATGCCGTTATCAACGATAACATTGAATCTACGCTCAACTATGCCGAAGTAGTCGAACAAATAAAAATTGAGATGAAAAAGCCATCCCAATTACTTGAACATGTTGCCGGAAGAATACGCAACGCTTTAATTTCTCGTTTCCCTAAAATTCAAGGAGGCATGATACGCATCGCCAAAATCACCCCCCCCATCAGCGCACAAATGCAATCAGTCGCCATCACCATAAAATGGTAAAATTCTAATAAGAATAAACAATTGATGAGGATGTGCCAATTTTGACACATCCTCTTTTTAGACCTTTAAATCACGTTGCGATAGTTTCCCTAAATTCTTCTAATCCTCAACATGGGTGTTCTCGTTCTCAACATTTTTCTTTTTTTACTTTTCACTTTTTCATTTTTCTTTGTATCTTTGTACACATCATAACCATTGAAAAATCAAGCAATTAAAATACCTATAATTAAAACCATGAAAATTAAATCAATCTTGATGCTTGCTACAGGCGCGCTGCTATCAGCATCAACCCTCACAGCTAATGCTGCTGTTGTAAAAAAAGATCCTAAAGATGTAAAAATCTACATCAACCCTGGGCATGGTGGCTTTAATAGCAATTGCCGCCCAATGGGAACAGTTAAGCGTGGAGCTAATGTTACGACGGCTACTACAGCCAATGACACTACTGCATTCTTTGAATCAAACACTAACTTATGGAAATGTTTGGCAATGTACCATAAACTTGTTGATTATGGTGTACCCGAATATGGTTCAAATGCATTATTTGACGCAAACAATTACAAAAATCAACATCTTGTAATGTCCCGCATTAAAAATGGCAACTCTACTGACCGCGGTCTCAGTACCGATATCGCTTTAGAAGTAGAAAAATATTCTCCTGATATTTTCATCTCTGTTCACTCAAATGCTTCTCCCGATGGGACAATAGGTAGCAACGAAAACTACCCTCTTGTTATTTACCGAGGTGAGGACTATAGAAGCACTGTATTTACCGATACCAGATATGGAAAGAATTGGGATTATGCCGGTACAGGTCTTAATGGAGCCGGTAGTAGTTATGAATTTAGCAAATTGGTTTACTCTCACTTGGCAACCATAAAGCATGAGCCTTACACCACAGAATGGAAAGATCAATATGTGAGTGGTTATACCCCACTTAAGACCGAGCATAATGTACGTGGAGATGTCAATTTGCAAGACTACTTTAATTTATTAAATAATGGTTCATTTACATTAAATGGCAACCGCGGTTCCGGAACCCTCAACACATATAGCAATAAAACTTACTATGGCTTTTATGGTGTTATGAAACATGGAGCCGTTGGGTGTTTGTCGGAAGGATATATGCACACATACTATCCATCGGTTAACAGACACATGAACAAAGACGTGTGTGCGATAGAGGGAATTTCTTATGCTCACGCTATTGCTGATTATTTTGGTTGGGAAAAAGAGAAAACAGGTTATATCTATGGCATCGTGCGCGACCGTAACCAAACTTTTACTCACACTTACTATATTCCTAATCAAAGTACCGATGATATATACAAGCCATTGAATAATTGCACCGTATATCTTTGCGACAAATATGGCAACAGACTATATAATTCAGAAAAGCCTGAAACAGCTAAATACAGATATGTTACTGATGATGAATACAACGGAGCATTTGTATTCTATGACCTTGAGCCAGGTGACTATACACTTGACTATGAATGTGCCGGTTACCAAGCGGCAAGCCAAGGCTTGAAATCAACAATTGTTACTGTAAAAGCTAACGAAATCTCTTATCCTAAAGCATTCCTCAATGCTACCGGATATTCAATTGAATCATCAGGGATTACGTTTAGTATTAATCTTTCAAATCAAAAGGATGTATCTGGATTAATAAGTTCCAGTGGCTATTATGGTAAACAGATGGCGGCAGCAAATGATGTTTGCTATGTGACATATCCAAGATCAACATCAGCGTCAACCAATGGTTGGTATCAAAATATGTCAAAATCAGAAGCCGCACAAGGTTTTCAAAATGGAGGGTATATGCCGGGATGGGGAATTGCTTCTGATGATTCTAATAACCTTATCATGGCATGTGGGATTATATATTATAATAAGGTGACGAAAGTTCGTGTATATAAGGCTACAAGCTTTGGTAACCCAGTTTCGACAACTTCATACAAAGAAATAAGTTTAAGCACATATACCACTAATTTACAAGGTGGAAATGGTGCCGGACGTACCGACTTTTGGAAAGCATCCGGCAACTGTTATAATGGAGTTGGTGCATTGTGGTTTACTGATGGGAAAACAATTGTTAAAATCAATATAAATAATGGAGCAATTGGAACTCAAGAAACATATACATTCCCCGATATTGATTCCGACGGAGACGGAGATGTTGATAATCTTGCCGGTTATCCAACACAAGCAACATTCGTCCCATATGCTGACAATGAATATATTTATCAGGGACAAGTAGGTGTGTATGACTGCAAAATAAATGCTGATAAATCAATCAGCGCAACTAAAGTTGCAACGACACAAGGAGCTTTATCTGGAGCTGTATTTTCTTCAGATATTGCATATCTTCAAGGGCATAAGTTGCTTGTTAGACCAAACTCTACATCACGTGATGGTAAGATAGTTATTGAGGATTTAACTAAGGGACAACCTTTAACAACACTGACACTTGCAACTAATTCATTAGACATAAGTGTAAATGCATGGTGCGAATTTGAGAAGATTGATGATAATACATTAGGGTTGTATGTATATGTTCCCAATAAATATATGTATAAATATTTAATTACTGCTACAGGCTCAGATATTGACATCAATGACCCGGTAGCGGTAACCGGAGTAGTGGGAAGTACTGAGGCAGAGGTTGTGGCAAACAACTATGAGCCAAATATTACCGTTACATGGGAAGCTCCCGACTCATGGACACAACAACCCACCAACTATCTTGTACAATATCGCATGCACTACACCAAGGATGATGGAACAGTTACATATATAAATTATAATTCCGAAGATGCATCAATTGCAACCGAGGCATGGTACACGGCCGGCTTTACCGAAGATGCAACATGCAAGTTTGTTCACGAAGGAGCTGAATTTGTATCATCATCAAGCGATAAAAAAATCTATCCGCTGACATATGAATATCGCATTATCCCCAACTTCAACTACTATGATGGAGAGGTGTCGGCAATATCAGGTGAAGTAACAATTGATTTCGTTGTTCCGGAACCTGAATGGAGTTCATTTACTATTGAGCCGGTAATAGAAGATAATGAGTTAAAACAATATGACGCTACAGCGATATGGTATGGTGTAGATTTTGAAAGTAACAAAGAATTCAGTTTGCAAGGCTACAAACTTGAATTGTTCCGTAGCGAAGACACCGAAAAAAACAACCCTGTCGCCTCATTCTCTTTCAAAACTAACGATAGCAAATATTTCGGCACATTGACCGAGAATGTAGGTGCTGTGCTTGACGAAAATGGCAATGTCATCGAAAACCTCACATATTCAAAAGTGGTTAACCCAAGCACCGGCAAGACTATCAACCAGTTCCACTACAATGCCTATGACCTTGACGTGCTTGACGTAAACGACAACGGCACAGCCGAGGGTAAAGAGTTTACCGCTCAGGTAACTGCCGAGTTCTGGATTATTGATAGTGAATTTGCTTACGGTGTTGATGACATTCCGGTTACATGTAAAAATGCATATACTCCTGTTGCTCCTAACGTAAAACAACCTGTGGTAAAATATTACGCAACACCACAATGGAGTGACTGGGATGGCGATGGTTATGGCGACCCTGCTAAAGGCGTTTATGACAGTGCCGATGGCTATTGGAAAGTTTATTGGGTGAATATGGATATTACTAAGCCTAATGCTGAAGTTCCTGTATCGTCTTATACATTGACATTGGCGTCTAAGGGTAAATCAGATGTAACCGAAGTGATGCTTTATGACCCTAACGGATCTCTCGGCTTACCGGTGATAACTTAGGGATATGCCACAGGTTATGTTGCACTTCCTGTTAATGTTGCCGCAGAAACTTATTCTACACGTTCTACAGTAGAAGCTACATCAGCAACATTTACAATTCCGGGTAATTATGATTTCTCTCAAACTGAAGCAGCAAACGTGCCAATGGTGACATTCTATGTGAAAGATTTTGATATAACGAAAAATGGTGGAACTACCGATATTGATGGCGATAATAGCGCATTGAATTATACCTATACGGTAGCTGCAAACTATGCTTCGGGCAATACCGCTATCAGTTCAACTGCTACCGGCGGAGCAAATCCGGTGGATGGTGGTATTACTACTGCTGTTGAAGAAATAGAGGTTGCAGGAGCTGTGAACAACGTTGTGGTTTATCCTGTACCGGCAACGGTATCGGTAACAATCAAAGCCGCTGAAGCTATTGAACAAGTTGCTATCTATTCCGCAGCAGGTGCTGTCGTCAAGTCGCTACAAGGCGATGGCGAATGTGCCATGACGATTGCGGTAGATGATCTTGAAGTAGGAACTTATTTCGTTCGCGTAAATAATCTCGCTCCGGTGAAGATTGCAAAAAATTAGTATACAGCAAAGCGGTTATAAAGACAAGAAGATGTGTCAAATTGGCACATCTTCTTGTCTTTATACATCTCAGTCGCTCTTCGACAGCACTTCTTACATTAGGGAAAGTCGATTTTTATGTGACACTATGTCCAGAAGGAGATATGATAATGATCGTAGCTGTATGTACACACTCCCGGCGTTTCATCGTGTTTATTCTATCGGAATCTATCGGGCTTGTTCAAGGGTTTGAGCTAATTGGTCAGGGCAAGATGTTGATTTCATGCCACAACGAATCCCTTTTAACTTTGCGATGACTTCAGAAACTGGCAAGCCTTCAACTAAAGAACATATTCCTTTGAGGTTGCCATCACATCCACCATAAAAAGCAACATTTTTCACTATGCCATCAACGACTTCAAACTCAATTGCTTGGCTACACGTTCCTACTGTGCGATACTGATATTTCATATTCTTCTTTTTACTTATTCATTTGTCATTTTTACTTTTTGATCTCACCTTGCATCAACTCTTCCATCTTGTTTTTGACCTCAACCAAAGCTTGTTCAAAGTCAAAATCTTTGCTAAACTTGCGTTCGTCTCCATCGACAGAAAAATACCATGAAAGCTTGTCTTTCTTTATATTATAACCGATCTGGAAGCCATCATCAGTAACATAATAGTATTTTAATGTATGCCCCGCAATGCTATCCTTAACCGATTGTTGTTTCAATGTTTTTACTGCGTAAATCATCTTTACAAGGTCATCATAAGCCACGACCTCTGTTGCCTTTTCACGCCCAACGGTAATCATCAAAAAACATGTACTTTTATTTGTTGCTATATCCATATATTGGCGAATCTTAGCAGAGCCTAACAGAGCATCACTTGTCTTAAATTCGGGAATTTCATAGTCGGCATAGCGAACAAAATTGCCACGCTTAGATGTAAACTTCAAATATTTAGTTTCCATTCTCACTTTTTCACGCACCGAGCCATCGCCACTAATTACATTTTTCACTATCGAACTCACTTCAATTGTTGCATTGCCACACAAAACAACAATTGACATCATTAAAAAAAGTGTTATCCGTCTCATGGTTTATATATTAAATATTTAAAAATCTAAACGAGGATATTTCTTTCGTATGTCATCAATCTGATAGCAAGAGAAATGCCACCATTCACAAGGTTCAACATCAAAACCCACTGATGTCATAATGCTTCGTAATAATAGGCGGTTTTCATAAGCCGATGTGCAGAGAGAGCCATTTTTAAGGTTGACCTTTTCATTATCGGTGTGCGACAAATGACAGAAAGAGTCAAAGTCAGTACCCATATCAAGTGGTTTTCCTTTGTATAAAATAGAAACATCAACGGCGCATCCATAGCAATGATGTCCGCCTCCGGAATATGGGTTGGCTACATATTGTTCAAAATTGGTCCCTTGCACTTTATCAAACATCATCTTTTGGGCGCTCATTGGTCGTGCAGCATCATAAATGACAAGCGTATAATCCTTGCTCTTTTCTCGCAAAAGCCGTTGAGCCTGAATGAGTTTATCGGCAATCTCCGGTCGCAAATAGGCTTTATTTAGGTCGCCATACATATTTAAGCCCATAAAATTATCGGTGCTTGAATATTTCAAGTCAACGACAATTGCGCTATCGAGTTGAAGCACATCGACAAAGCCCATGCGACGAAATTCAGCATCATAGTCCACTGCCCCAATGCTCACCATTCCAAACATCACAAAAAACAATATCATCAATCGCTTCATCATTCCACAAAGATACACTATTTCCACAAAAAGAAAAAGCATCCATAAAATGAATGCTTTTAGTGATCCAGGCGGGATTCGAACCCACGACCCACAGCTTAGAAGGCTGTTGCTCTATCCAGCTGAGCTACTGGACCATCTTTCTTTGAGCGATAACGCTCAATCGTTATTTCGTGGCGCAAAGGTAATGAATTCCTTTGATTTTGCCAAATCTTAATTTAATGAGTCGAGCACTCGGCGTATTTTTTCATAGGTGGTAATGCGTGTTGGCACAAGAGGCAAGCGCAATTCATTCTCAATGTATCCCATTGCATTCAACAAGCATTTTACTCCGGCAGGGTTGCCATCAACAAAGAGCAGGCTAAATAGTTCTGTAAAACGATGGTGTATCAACAACGATTTCTCAAAGTCGCCATTCAACGCAAGACGCACCATTTTTGAAAACTCCTTAGGGAAGGCATTACCTATAACTGATATCACACCCACTGCGCCAAGGGTTATCAATGGGAATGTAATACCATCATCACCCGATATAACGAGGAAATCTTCACGCTTATTTTTGATAATATCGTCCATCTGCGTGATGTTGCCTGATGCCTCTTTAACGCCTATAATGTTATCAAATTCGCGAGCAAGGCGCAATGTCGTTTCTGCTGTCATATTTACGCCAGTGCGACCCGGCACGTTATACAAAATCACCGGAAGTGGCGATGCTTGCGCTATGGCTCGATAGTGTTGATAAATTCCCTCTTGAGAGGGTTTATTATAATATGGCACAACTGAAAGCACCGCACTAAATGGCGTCAAATCAGATGTTTTTAATTCTTCAACCAGTGCCATTGTATTGTTTCCCCCAATACCAATAACCAATGGAACACGCTCTGCAACACGTTCGACAACAAAACTTTTGACAGCCTCTTTCTCACTTGCTGTCAGCGTCGCTGTTTCGGCTGTAGTTCCTAATACGACCAAATAATCCACACCGCTCTTTATCTGATACTCCAATAATCGAGCAAGCGCGTCGAAATCTATGCTTTTATCTTGTTTAAAGGGCGTGATTAACGCTACGCCCATTCCCTTTAAATTTATCCTTGCCATAGGAATTCCTTAAATGAGTTGCAAATTTACACAATTATTCCGAATAGAGTAAACAAAATGCAACAATCACGTGTTTTTTACTACAAATAACAATTCTAAATCTTTCCTCTTATGACTGAATTTTATAGTAT
>JAFXGB010000115.1 GCA_017520235.1 Muribaculaceae bacterium
CATGCTCAAACACCTCCTCCCTCTCACGCATTCAACCCCGATGTTCCGGGATTAACATGGGTTGACTTGGTTTTCCCCTCATTCCTTTTTGCAATGGGAGCAGCATTCCCATTCTCAATTGGGAAGAAAATTCAAAAAGGGGTGAGCAAACTAAAAATGGCCCTTTCGGCACTATGGCGCGGAGTGTTACTTACCTACTTTGCGATATTAATACAGCACTTCTACCCCTACATGACAGGCGGTGACACTACATCGCAATGGCTTGCAATCTTCTGTTTCATCTTACTTTTTCCCATTTACATGAGATTGCCGGGAAAAATTCCCAATTGGCTAAGATTGACAATACAGCTAACTGCAATGGCTATAGGGTATATTGTAATTCAATGTATTGATTATCCCAACGGATATACTTTTGACTTGCATACAAGCAACATTATTATACTTATTCTTGCCAACATGGCTGTATTTGCTTCATTACTTTATATCTTTACCTATAACAAGCCTAAATTGCGCATTGCAATCCTCTTGTTGTTCTTCATGGTTACGATATCGGCAACAGTACCCAACTCATGGGCAAGTACATTCATGAGCTACTCTCCTGTTACATGGTTTTACAATCCCATGTACTTGAAATACTTGTTTATTGTAATCCCCGGAGCATTTGCAGGCGAAGTGCTTGTAAAATGGTTGGCAGAACGCAAATCCAATGGAGCCAATGAAACAAACGAGCCAAGCAGAACCAATGCCTGGACAATACTTTTCATCACTCTTGCTATCGTAATTGTTAATCTCTATTGCCTATATATGAGATACATTGGTTTAAATATTATCCTAAACTTGTCATTACTCATGGCAGGTTGGATTATATTGAAACGATTAACAGGATATGGCACATTGTGGAGAAACCTATTTATCATTGGCGCATTTATGATATTATTAGGGCTGGCAATTGAACCATTTGAGGGTGGTATCAAAAAAGATCCCGTAACATATTCTTACCTATTTACAACTTCGGGGTTATCATTTATGACATTGATATTTTTCAGCGTCATCTGTGATTTCTTCCGATGTCATAAAGGGACAGCATTCCTTGTCATGTCGGGGCAGAACCCAATGGTGGCATATGTTGCAGATAACCTACTGATATTCCCAATACTAATCCTATGTAATGTGTGGCAATACTTCTCAGTATTCAGCCAATCACCATGGTTAGGCTTCCTTCAAGGTGTAATTATCACATCGACAGCCGTTTTAGTGACCATGTTCTTCACTAAGATAAAATTCTTGTGGCGCACTTAAATTGGAATCAAAAAATTAATAACAAAACATATGAAAAAGCTTTGCAAATATTTATTACCAATGGCATGCGTGGCTATCTGCTCATGCAGTACATCTACCGGTAGTGCTGACTACGATGTAATTCCACGCCCAAACAACATCGCTCTTGACACTACAGCTACTAATCAGTTCATCCTTGATAAGAATGTAGCAATAGTTCACAATGGCGATGAGGATATGACTCGCAACGCGACATTCCTGGCTCAATACATCAAAGATATGACAGGTATTGAAATCAGCAAGAATGGAGACAAAGTAATTAAATTGCAAGCAAGCCTTGTTGACGAAAATCCTGAAGCATATAAGCTTAATGTGTATGCCGATAGTATCGTCATCAACGGTGCTACTCCCGCAGCTGTGTTTAGAGCATTGCAAACTGTACGCAAATCGCTTCCTTGTGCTGAAGTTGATGCCGTAGAAATGCCTCTTGTTGAAATCTATGACTATCCTCGATTTGAATATCGCGGTTCTCACCTTGATGTATGTCGTCATTTCTTCTCAATCGATGAGATTAAGACATTTATTGACATGCTTGCGCTTCACAACATCAACAACTTCCACTGGCATCTTAATGATGACCAAGGATGGCGCATTGAGATCAAAAAATATCCTAAACTTGTTGAAATTGGCTCTAACCGCAAAGAAACAGTTATCGGTCGCACACCAGGCGAATGGGACGGAATTCCTGTAAGCGGATATTATACTCAAGAACAAGCTAAAGAAATCGTTGATTACGCAGCAGAAAGATATATCAATGTTATCCCTGAAATTGATATGCCTGGTCACATGCGCTCTGCTCTTGCTTCTTATCCTCACCTTGGTTGTACAGGTGGTCCTTATGATGTGTGGACCGAATGGGGAGTAACTGAAGAAGTATTGTGTGTGGGTAATGACTCTACAATGACTTTCTTGACCGACGTATTTAACGAAATCATGGATATCTTCCCATCAAAATACATCAATGCCGGTGGGGACGAATGTCCTAAAACTCGCTGGAAAGAATGTCCTAAATGCCAAGCTCGAATTAAAGCAGAAGGTATTACTGCAAAAGGTAAATTCAATGAATTTGACCGCCTGCAAGGATATGTTACTGACTATATCTACAAAGTAATTTCGGCTCGCGGTCGCGTTATGATGGGCTGGGACGAAATTCTACAAGCTGATATCCCTTCTGACGCTATCGTTCTTTCTTGGCAAGGTATTGCCGGTGCAATCGAAGGTGCTAACCGCGGTAACAAAGTAGTATTATCGCCAAATACTCATTGCTATTTTGATTTCTATCAATCAAAGGACACTCAACATGAACCATTTGCTATTGGCGGATATACTCCGGTTGAAAAAGTTTATAGCTTTGAACCCATTCCAAGTGTATTGACCGAAGAACAAGCTAAACTTGTTATTGGTGCTCAATGTAACCTATGGACTGAATATATCAAAACATTCAGTCAAGCTCAATACATGGAACTGCCTCGTCTTGCTGCATTGTGTGAGGTACAATGGACTGAGCCTCAACTCAAAGACTATGAATCATTCAAAGATCGTATTCCAGCAATGTTTGCTATATACGATAAGTATGGTTACAACTATGCTAAACATCTTTGCGATGTAAATGCGACCTACACTCCTGTTCCAGAAAAGAAAGCTCTTGAAGTGGTATTCACTACATTGAAAAATCGCGAAATACGCTATACAACTGATGGCAGCGAGCCTACTGAGAAGTCTAAACTTTATGAAGGTCCATTTACTATTGATAGTAGCATGATTATCAAAGCCGCTTCATTTAGCAACGGTGTAATGAGTCGCGCTATCAGCGATACAATCAATACCAACATAGCTTCTTTCTCAACAGCTTCATTCAAAACAACTCCAGCCAACGGATATGCCTTTAATGGTGCACAAACACTTGTTGATGGTATCGTCGGAGGAACTACTAACTACCGCACAGGTCGTTGGATTGGGTTCGTAGGAAATGATTGTGATGTAGTTATTGACTTGGGTGCTGAACAATCAATCACTGAAGTAGGATTTAATTGTTGTGTGTTCCAATGCGACGGTGTTGTTGATGCTGCAGGTGTAGAGATATATGGTTCAACTGATGGCAACGAATACACCCTCATTGCTAAAGAAGATTATCCCGAAATTATCAAAGAAGTAGAGTTTGGCACTCCTAACCACACTATTAAGTTTGACGCTAAACCTCTTCGCTACTTAAACATCATCATTAAAAGCCACAAAGCGCTACCTGCATGGCACGCATTTGCAGGTGCTCAAGCGTTTGTTTTCGTTGATGAAATCACAATGAAATAATGTATATGAATAAGTATATCAAAACTATCGCATTTGCTACACTTGTTGTGGCAAATGCGATTTCTTTATCGGCTCAAGAGATATTGCCCGTTACAGGTAGTTGGGTTAATTTGTTCTACCAAGATGTTCGCAACAAATACACCAATCCTCAACACATGGACAATACCGACCCTGACTTTTGGCAAGCAAAAGTCAGAGAGATGCACGAACAAGGAATTGAATATCTAATATTCATGGCGACAGCCAATGAGGGCAAAGCCGATTATCCCTCTAAGATTATGCCATGGGCTTACGACGCCAATCGCAAAAGCCCTGTGTGTGCAATAATGGACGAAGCCGACAAACTGGGCATGAAAGTATTCATGAGTATTGGATGGGCTAAAGACCAAGATGACAATCTTAAGATACCCGAAATCCTACAATGCCAGAAGGATATAATGAATGAACTCGCGCAAATATATGGCAACCGTAGTTCATTCTATGGATGGTATCTCCCTGTTGAAGACTGCCTCGGCCCGGTGCTTACTGATGCCGCTGTTAAAGCCGTTAACTCGCTTGTTGAGAAAGCCCACAAACTGACTCCTGGCAAGAAAACCATGATTTCTCCTTACGGATTTTTCTGCTCAGAATTTGACAACCCTAAGTTTGGCGAACAAATAGAAAAACTAAAAGTCGATATCATCGCATATCAAGATGAAGTGGGATGCGTCAGAGAAGATTTCCCAATGCCCCGCCTAAAAGAAAGCTGGAAGAAGATGAGAGCGATCCACGACCGCACAAATATTGAGATGTGGGCCAATTGTGAGCTTTTCACTTGGGAAAAAGGGTTGAATAGCCGTCAATCGGCTCTAATTCCTGCAGCAATGCCTCGTGTTATTTCGCAACTTGCTGCGGCATCACAAGGTGGAGCTGAGCGCATTATCTCATTCATGGTTTATGGTATCTGGGATACCAATAGCACCCCCTATTCAATTGCCCAACCCCACCTTTCTAAAATTGCAGCCGATGATTATTCATCTTGGCGCGCCAATGACTCACGCTGGCATCTTCTAAATGCCACTTTAATGGGCAAGGCTGTAAACGGATACATCAATAATGATAATCCTCTATTTGACGGCAAAATAGGCGACGAGAGCCCTCTTAATGAGAATTGGGCTAAGTTCTCTGATGGATATAACTCTATTGACATTCCTAATGCAACTGACAGCATTAAGAACATCTCTGTTCGCTTTCTAAAGTGCCTAAAAAAAGGAATAACATTCCCCTATAAAGTGTATTTATATTCATCATCTGATGGCAAAAATTACACTCTGAAGGCGACTAAAGATGTCCCTGATTTTGCAAATGCACAACACGATACATGGGTTGACTGCATCACTTTCAAAAGCTCAGGCGACAAATTTTATCGCATAGCTTTTGAAAGCGACAAAAAAGTTGCGATTGACGAAATTTTTATCAATCTACAAATCAATAAGTAACTACTTATTTACTAAATAATCTAAAATAAAAGTTTCTTCAATTAAGTTATTTGTTATATCTTTGCGGTGTTAAACATAAAATTTGTATAATTTAAAACAATTTCAATTATGGCTTACGTTATTACTGACAACTGTGTAGCTTGTGGAACTTGTATTTCTGCTTGCCCTGTTGAAGCTATCTCTGAAGGTGATATCTACAAAATCGATCCAGATACTTGTATCGATTGCGGTACTTGCGCTGAAAACTGCCCAAGCGAAGCTATCGTTCCAGGAGAATAATTTTCAACTCTAAAGGAATTAAAAATAGGCTGTGTCATGACACAGCCTATTTTCTTATATTAGTAGTTCTCCAATAATTCCTATACTATTTACAATTCCTATTTTTGTTTTAAGTTTAAAAACTTTATCTTTGCATAAAGCATTATACATAGACACGAAACATTTGAAATGAATCCATTATTCAGCATAATAACTGTTACTTACAACGCGGCATCAACGCTTCCCGACACGCTAAAAAGCGTGAGCGAGCAATCATGCCGATTGTTTGAACACATTATTATGGATGGGGCATCTAAAGATGACACCATAAAAATAGCTCAAGATGCACAAATAAAAGAGATGCGATTATTTTCAAGCCCTGATAATGGACTATATGATGCAATGAACAAGGCTATGGATGTCGCGACAGGCGAATATCTGATATTCCTCAACGCCGGAGATGCATTTCACTCGCCCGACACTCTGCAACAGATTGCCGATGTGATAATGGATAACGATTTCCCCGGCATAGTATATGGGCAAACACAACTTGTCGATGCTAAACGCCAACGCATAGGGGACCGGCATCTTACAGCTCCCGAGCAACTCACGCTGAAGAGTTTTGCCAACGGAATGGTGGTGTGTCACCAAGCATTCATCGTCCTAAGACGCATTGCCAGTGAATATGATTTGAAATATCGCTTTTCAGCCGACTATGAATGGTGCATACGCTGTCTGCAACACTCTCGCAATAATATTTACATCGATGACACAATCATTGACTATCTAAGCGAAGGGTTAACAACAGCCAATCGCAAAGCGTCACTTAAAGAACGTTTCCACATAATGTGCTACTATTATGGCACATTTCCCACAATCATGAGACATGTGCGTTTCATCCCTCGATTCATTAGACAAGAACTAAAAGAGCGAAAAAACAAATAACATTATGAAATATTATATCGCAGTCAACAATCAGCCACAAGGACCTTTTGAAATAAGCGAACTATCGCAAAAGTGTATCACACCCGACACACTACTATGGTGTGAAGGTATGAGTAATTGGCTCCCAGCTAAGAATATTACCGAAGTAAACTCTGCTTTATTCAATTCAGCAGTACCCCCGGTATATAATGCACAAAAATTTAATAACCAACAAGAAGTCCCCCCTACTCCTCCAACGCTACAAGCAACTCCTTCTATGATGCCAAAACCAAAGACATGGTTGGTCGAATCAATCCTATGTACGGTGTTCTGCTGCCAGATTTTTGGTATTATTGCCATCATCATGTCGGCACTTGCCGAATCGGCTTGGGGGCGCAAAGACTATGCTGAGACTGAAGCAAAAGCCAAACAAGCTCGCACATGGGTATTAGTTTCATTCATTATTGGAATACTACAAGTAATTGGATGGATTTTATATATTTTCCTAATAATTGGCATTGAAGCAATGGCTACGATATGATACTACTCAACACTACATTTCTTGTCCACAAATCCATCGAACAGCCATTTATAGCATGGTTGAACGAAACTTATATCCCAACAGCTGAAAAATCAGGCATTTTTACGGAGCCCTTGCTCTCGCGTGTCCTCATCGAAACTGATCCCGAAGCGACAAGCTATGCTTTGCAAATGCGCGCTCATTCTCATGAAGACGCCAACAATTGGCATGACCAAGATGCTACCATTCTGAAAAACAATATTTTTAAATTGTGGGGTGAAAAAGTATTGCATTTCTCCACTTTCATGGAAATCATCAATCGATGAGCGAAGAGAGAGACTTAAAATATTGGGATCGCATCATCATCGGCATTGACCCGGGTACTAACGTCATGGGATATGGTGTTCTCGGTGTTAAAAACAAAAAAACTGAGATGATTGCGATGGGGGTAATCGAATTGAGCAAATTTGACAGCCACTATCTTCGTCTTTCACGCATTTTCCAACGCGTAACAGGGCTCATTGAGCAGTATCTCCCCGATGAGATGGCTATCGAAGCTCCGTTCTTTGGCAAAAACGTGCAATCAATGTTGAAACTCGGACGCGCTCAAGGTGTAGCAATGGCGGCAGCCCTTCAACGTGATGTTCCCATTTGTGAATATGAGCCACGCAAAATAAAAATGGCAATAACTGGAAACGGAGCAGCAAGCAAAGAACAAGTACAAGAGATGTTGCGACGCATCCTCAACATCCCACAAGAGTCTTTATTACCTCAACTCGATGCGACTGATGCCCTCGGTGCAGCATTGTGCCATTTCTATGAATCATCACGTCCACAAATAGAAAAAGGGTGTCGCTCATGGAAAGAATTCATAGCCAAACACCCCGATAAGGTAAAAAAGTAATTTCTGCTTTACTTCATCATCTCAGTCAACAACGGCATCGCATCATGCGCCGTCATATCGGTGTGGGCAGGAACAATAGTTACATATTTACGTTCCAGCCAATATAAGTCTGTTTCATCGCAGTCTGGCTCCTCATTATAAAAATGGCCAGTGAGCAGATAAAATTTGCGACCAATGGGATCGGTATATTCAGAATACTCATCAGTCCAATATCCTCGTGCTGCACGAGCAATCTTTATCCCTTGAATATCTGAAGCTGGGATGTTTACATTCAAGCACGTGTCTTGGGGTAATCCCTGAGCAAGCACTCGCGAAGTGATTTCCTTTATATATGGTGTTGATGGAGAAAAATCGGCATCTTCAAGGTAGGACAAGAATGAATATCCTATTGAAGTAACGCCCATCATGCACGCCTCCATCGCTGCACCCATCGTACCTGAATAAATTATTGAATTACCGGCATTTGAGCCATGGTTTATCCCTGAAAGCATCAAATCGGGCTTACGATCAAGGATAGTGTGCATCGCCATCTTCACACAATCGACAGGGGTTCCTGTTACTGAATAAATCTTTGCTCCGCAATAATCCTCGTGTTGCTTCACACGCAATATTTTATCAACAGTAATGGCCGATGATTGACCGGAACAATGCCCTGCCGGAGCAACAGCCACAACATCACCCATGTCCTTGATACAATCTATCAAGTGATACAATCCTCGAGCATTTACCCCATCATCATTACTTATCAAAATCAATGGGCGCACTTGCGCCTTCTGGGAAATGATTATATCATAAAATGATTTGGGGAGAATGATATTCTCATCATTCAAAGTGTCCTTAAATAGTGGTGCAATATCTTCATCGGTAAAACCAGCTATTCCACATCCAATGCGCGTTACAAGGAACACGAGTTCACGATGTTGGCGAGCAAAAGCGATAAACTCCTCAACATAAGGAGCTATTACATCTACCCCACCGTGCATTGTGGGTATTGCATAGCTTTGTCCTTGAAGTCCTACACCATTACCCCATATTGCGCCAAATTTAGAATATGCTACACGCGCGGCACCGCCACCATGCATTCCTTGCAAGTTACTACCAAATACAAATATCTCATTTGTAGCTAAACTTTCTATATATCCAGGTGTAAATCTCTTTTCCATACCATTCTATTTTTCCAATAACAAAGATACGAAAAATCAAAACAAAGCCAATATCTGCTGATTAAAGCAACTATTCTTTAGGGAAAAGGTATTGACCTTTGAATTTTGTTTCTTTGCCATATTCAACTGCGTGCTGAGGGCATGTGTGATAACATCGCAGGCACATGGCACAATTATCGCCCCACTGAGGTCGGCAGTCAGACATTGTAATATTTTTCATTGGGCACTCCTTAGCACATTTCCCACAACTGATGCAACGCTCTGTAACATGAAATGGCTTGGGGGACATGCAGAATTTCACAAAATAGGGATATATGATGTGAGTTTTTATCCATGCCCAACTCCCTCGCTTTACATCATCGGTCTTAACACCCGATTTAATCTTTTGTGCAATCTCATTAACGCGATTTACTGCTTTTTGCAATTTTGATGCCACGATATCCTGAGCGTCAACATCAAAACCCTTCATAAGTGTATATGTGTTAGGCATTATGACTGAATAGGACGCCATAGCCTCCCAACCTCGATGAGTAATCTCCTTGCGCCACTGAAGATGAGCCAATCCTATATCATCGCCACAACTACACACCATATAATGTGTAGTTTCGACATTATTTAGCCTTAGATTTCTAATAAATGTTTTAACGATAGGTGGTAATCCCCACGAATAGATGGGGAACACCCATAAAATACGTTCACAGGCTGAAACATCACAACACTCATGGTCATTATTCATCATAATGACTTTGTCGTTTAATTCACGAGCAAGTGTATCAGCAATCCATCGGCTGTTTCCCGTTCCGCTAAAACAAAATATCATTTTAATGTATGGTTATTTGAGTTGCGCCAAATCCATATTCGCGAAACGACGCATCCTGAGCGGTGCAATGAGGATATTTCTTTAATTCTTTCAACAAAGCATTGCGCAAAACGCCTTCACCCTTTCCATGTATAAAGACTATTTTCTGCCCTTTCTTTTTGATATTTTCAGCCATCACTCGGCGAAATTCTTGTAATTGCACTTCAAGCATATCACTATTAGACAATCCGGCTGTGGTATCAAGCAATTCATGAATGTGAAGATCCACCTCTATTACTCCGGGGCGTTTCTCCTTCTTCTGCACCGGTTGTCGTGAAGGGCGATCGGCTGCACGTTTTTGACGCATTGCGTCTTCCAACTGACTGCTATCTATCACCATCGAGCGATAAGGAATATCATTTTTAACTATATCAATCGCAATAACTGGTGTATCAAAATAAACATTGTCATGGAAACAATGTAATTTGAAAAACTTTGTCGTGTCGAGACGATATTCTACCGCAACAGGAGCTTTTAATGAAAACTCTTTATCACGTTTAAAAGCAATATATTGTATTGCCACACGATCCATTTCGGGCAACTGTTCTCTTGTTACCTCGCCAAGAAATAATTGAATATTAGGCTCTACTATTCCGGCAAAACGAGTTACCCATCCCGAGCCATCGGCACGTGTCAAATAGGTAAAATATAAGAAATAATTTGAATCGTTTACCAAATAGGCGTCAAACGTTGTTGTATTTAGATGTTTTATCTCTGCCGGCTCATAAGCAAGTACAATGTTTAATTTCTCGCCGGTCTCCGTCTCCTCTATTATTTCGGGTTTAGGCACTTTGGGCTGTTCAGGAACTATTGTTGCGGGAGCTACATATTTGCTTTGTGCTTGAGGTGCAGCATTTACGGGTGTTACCACCACACACTCTTTGAGAAGCACAGGTGTCTCAAACCCATCTTCATCAACATAAGCAATATTACCCTCTATTCTTACAATTTTACCGCCTCCCACTGAATTTAGGAAACGCACTATATCTCCTATTTGTGCCATTACACTCTATTTTGAAAAATTATTGTGTAAAGTTACACCTTTTTACCCAACCGACCGACATATTACCCCGACAATTACTAACTTCATGGTTTAAATCTCGCGTCATGTTCCCGTTTTTGTCCCAACTGTATTCGGTAATGATATTTTTTGGAAAACATTACTGTTTTTTTACTATTACGATTGAATCTAAGACATCATTCGCTACTGTCGTGGAATCTTTAAGAGTGGAATTATCATCTATTCTTTCCATATAGA
>JAFXGB010000010.1 GCA_017520235.1 Muribaculaceae bacterium
AATATTCCCAATATCCCTCTTTAGGATCATTAGACTTAATCAAATAATTATCTATTTTTTCTAATGTCCATTCTGTTGACAATTTATTTTTTAAATTAGATTTTGAATCAGCAACCAAAGACATCACTCGCAATGACTCATTTGTATATATCCCATATAGTCCTTTTCTGTTATCAATATCTAATTTTGTAACAAATTTCAATTCTTTATTACCTACAAAAAATTTCGCAACATTATTATTCCATTCTAATAACAAACTATTATATTCAGTTGATGTATCAACTCCTTTATATAATCTTTTTGATTCAATTATAGAATTAATACCATTCTGACAATTACCAATTATTACATCAGCATACCGCTGATCCAAAAAATCTCCATAGCACAAATTCCCACAAACAATTTTTACATAGTTAAAATCTTTATCAGTTTTATAATTCCATACAATTCCCCATTCTTGACTACTATACCCCTCTTGCTCATTATTCTTATTAAGAGCTGCTCTTACTTCAATAGAATATGCTATCGGAGATTCCTCCAATTCAAATAAATATAACGAATCTTTAGACACATCAATATTTTCAATATAAATTCTCGGCTGTGTATATGAAAATACACAAATACACATAGCGACTAATAATACATAGAAACGAATCATCTCTCTATCAACTTTATCACAGACTCAACAAAATCATCTTTAGGCATATCCCATGGTAACCAATTAATTTTAAATCCCCGGCGTTCCATTCCTCTAAACCATGTCATTTGCCGCTTTGCAAATTGATGTATAGCAATCTCCAACTCATATAGCATTTGAGAATAGCTTATTTTCCCAATTACATATAGTGTCAAATACTTATACTCCAATCCATAATATATTAAGTCCTCAGGGTTAACACCACTATTAAGAATCTGCTGAACTTCTTCTACCATCCCCCCATCAATACGAGATCTTAAGCGGGCAGAGATGCGATTTCGTCTATTTTCTCTATCAATATCAACTCCAACAATTACGACATCTTGCATTGGAACTGGTTTAGTCGCAACAGCCTTATCAGGATTTGCGTTATAGTAATATTGAATTTCAATAGCCCTTATCGCTCGCTTAACTGTATCTACATCAGTTATATTATGTAATGTTTTTATAGATGAAAGTATTTCAGTCAATTCTCCTAAAGATTTCCCCTCCAACGACTTTCTTAACTCAACATTTTCTGGGACTTCAGGTAATCTCAATCCATTAATTACCGATTCAACATACAATCCTGTTCCACCACACAAAATAGGAAATTTCTTTCTTGTTTTGATATCTTTATATACGATATCAAAATCTCGTAAATATTCATATAAATTGTATTTATAACCAGCGGGACATATATCAATTAAATGATATGGGATGTCGGCATATTCATTTAAATCTTTTCCTGTCCCAATATCCATACCCCTATATAATTGACGAGAATCAGCACTTATTATTTCGCCATCCAAAGCATAGGCGACATCTACTGCCCTTCGTGTTTTTCCTGATGCAGTAGGTCCTGTTATAACTAACATTGATGTTGGTCTTGACATAATTCAATTACCTATTCCATTAATATGTTTACGCCAAAAACGTTTCAATTTATAAAATGGACGGTCTTGATTATTGATTGAGACATAAAGCCACTCTGTATCATTCAAGTCCACATCCCAATCTCTCAAATCCTTCAATTTAAATGTGGGCTTATAATTCTTTATTCCATATAATCTACGACCGGTTCTATCATATGTTTTCCAAGCCATTATTATTCTATACATACGACTGAATTCCGATGTAACAATAGGCGCTACCTGATTTTTGTTAATCATCTGATTTAGCTGTTGCAGAGTATACCAATCGCCTTCTAAACGCGATTGCGCTACAATACCTTTATTTTCAACAAAACATGCATAATGAAATATATTGCAATCGGCGTTAAAATTTTTATTTGTGTACATTAAACGGACTTCACTTTCTGTAATTCCAGACAAACTCTTCAAAAATGATTCAACATCATACTGCATCATCCTACCTCTATATGAAACATATACTTTTGCAGGAGTGTCAAATTTATCTTCTCCTGCTCTTGCATCATCTTTATCTGTATCATATTTTTTCAAAAACACATAATCGTCACAAAATATTAAATATCTCAACAATGTAGAACTACCATGTCGCACCGGACTACCTTCTATATCTTGACAATAATATGTCCATAAACTAAAATATCGAATACTCAGAGATGCTATAGAGAACCCAAACAATAGTATAGGGAACCAAACAAAAAAGAATTTATCAGGAGCATTTAGGTTTACATTAATATAAAAAATAACATAATATAGCCACACTGTAATAGTCATTAATAATGACAACATCATTAACAATCTCACCTGATACTGACCTTCCTGACTAAACAAATTACCAAGAAAGCCTCTTTCAGCAGCTGTACCATGTCTAAAAGTACAATCAACACAAAAATTCAATTTATTTCCACGAGTATAAGCCCATGCAGATACAATGAACGTTATAGGAGCAACTATCAATACTGAGATAAAAGGAATTTCTGGATTGACGCTTTTTTCATCAGCAAATGCAAGCATAAAATCATTAATATGAAGCAGATTTATTATAACCATTATCACTGCCGACCAAAACAACACCCTCGTACAAATAAATGGGATCAAGTAGCACACCGGTAATTGTGCAACCCTATTATGCCTTACTAAAGCAAATAAGAAAAACTCCAACATCAAAACCACTAATGGCAACCATTCTTTATCAATATGTGGAGATATCAATAAAATTGCTATTAATGAGCCAACACCCATTATC
>JAFXGB010000116.1 GCA_017520235.1 Muribaculaceae bacterium
CTATAACGATAAACTGATGTGTTGCCAAACCATGATTTATCTAAAAATGTATAATCGTCATAATACGTTGCTACGTCTATGAGGCCTATATAAATCGGTAGCTCTCCGACATTAAAGGTATAGCCATAGGTTTCTTCCGTGCCGTTTCCGGTATATTCCGCCACTATATCACTTTCAGTATATAGCGATACTTCTTCGTCGATGAGTGAGATAGTGCCGCGGAGTACCTCTCTTCCATATTTGTCATACAGATAAATCGTGTAGTCATACAGCGTGGTATTTTGGTTCCCATCTCGCGATAACACCAATCGATGGGCGGAATTATAATAATATGTTATCTTGTCGCAACCCGGTAGTTTCTTTTGTGTTATGTTGCCGACTATATCATACTCATAATAGTAGCAATATTGATAGACGATATCATCGGCTGTGGTCCAGACGGCACCGGTGGTGGTCAATGCTTTGGATGCCATCGGTGGCAGGACATAACGCAGACGGTCATAGTCATCATAAACATAGTAGGTGTCGGCATAGTTTCCATCTGACAATACGTTACGTTGCAATATCGGTTTGTCCAAAGCATTTTTGAATTCGATTATTGTGTGACCATCTTCATCTATGGTTTTTATGCCTTGATAGGAGCCGGTCGAATAATATCCGTTATATTTCAGTTTCCCTGATGTATCAATTGTATATTTGGCACATCGGAGCATTGCGGTATTATTGTTTACTACTCTTTCAGTTGTGATATTCCGACCTTGTGTGTGATATATATTACCGGGACGGGTTATCGATGTCGATATTTCGCTCTGCGATGGCTCATATTTTGTTAAGGTATAGCCATAGCTGTCTCCATAATATTGGCTCGATGTGGTTTTGAATTCCGACAATGGGACATAACTGGTGCCGGAGGGGAATGGCACACTCTGCCATGATGCACTCTTGCGCCCATTGCCATCATACTCTTGGATTGTGATAATATCTCCGCCATCAGACGATTGTCCGCGTGCGCTGATCTGTATCAAACGCCCCAACCCATCATAATATTCCACTTGGTCGATATAGCTTGTTCCTTCCGGGTTCGTTGATATGCGACTGACGCGATAGTTATCCTGCCCTTGCATTGACATCACGACAAATGACATCAACAAGATTTGTAATAGTCTCAGTTTATTCATTTCGTTACCTCCTCATGATTATTACTGATTTATACTCACACTTCTCGCTCTTAGAGCCTGATACGCTATGGAGAGCAAATATAACCTCTCCTGCCGAATCTTCACTCATCTCCACCTCAATGGCATGATTACCTGCTGGTAAAGAAACATCTATATATTGAGGTTGACTACCTGATTGAATCTGTGATGTGTGGTTACCAATGCGAATATTACATACACCCGACTCTATTCCGGGATAAACTCTAAATCGTGCTTCAATGGGGTTGCAACAACTTATTGTTGCAGTAAAACAATCGGTATTCTCACCACTTATATTCGACATTTTTATTGTCTCGGGATGAACATATATTGTTTTTGTTGCTGTTACCGATATCTGTTTCAATTGGTCGGTAGCAACACAACTCAGGTTGATGTTTCCCACATGATTTATCTTAGTTGATATTGATGATGATTTATTATTTGTAGGCGTTATGTTGTAGCCGGTTGAATCGGCTAAGAGCCATTGATATGACACTTGCCCCGATGTATCATCTACAGTGCAATTTGCATATATATTATCTCCAAGTATATACTCATTACCTGACGATATCGAGGCTGTAAACATCTCATTATTCATATTATAGGCAAATTGCTGTTTTATTCCATGCCCGTAATGTTGAATTTGCGTTAATCTATTGCGATTGTCATAGGTATAATTATATGCATTTTCATTAATATCAGTTATATAATTTATCCCTACAAGTGGTTTATATTGATATGTCATTATTTGTGCTTTTCCTGCCAATGATGTTGCCAATGATAATCGGCAGGCTTCAATATTGGAATTATATATTGACTCAAGCATGTTCTCTCCCACTACGCCTTTTACCTCATCATAATTCATGCCTGCTATATAAAACACAGGATATTGCCCACCATATCCCCATAAATATGTTTCTTTCTTGCCATTGAAAAATGTGGCGCCACGAATATTCCCATATCTGTCATAATCGCATGTGCGTGTAATAATACTATCGTTCCCTTTCTTTAGAAGTTCTTGATAAGGTAGATATAAATTGTTGCCATAATATTTATATCGGGTTTCAATTGTAGTAGTTGCCTCCCCTTTAGTTGTAATTGTTCGAAATGGGGAGCCAATGATGTTTTTTGACAACATCTGCGATAATATCTCTCGTTGTTCTATGTCGGACTGTAAAAGTTTGGATGTTGGATATATATACTCTGTTGTTTCTGTCATTCCATCTCCTGTCCTGATTGTTTTTTTTGAGAGTTGACAACTATTTGGATAATAGTTATAATTTAACTCTGTCTTTATGCTATCTCCGTTTATATAATCGGTTATTATCTCTTTTTGTAATCGCTCGGTTTTGAAATAGATAGAAAATCCACTACTCGAATAGAATGTATAATTCCCTTCTAAATGGATAAAATTATAAGATGAACATGTTCCATGTACTTTATTCTCATTTTCATTATACTCGAAGTCGGGTGCTGTCGGAAAACAACTACCATAGGCAACAATGTTTCTATAGATGTGATTATTAGAGACACCTGCGTGCGGTGTTAATATATTATATTCTTTCTTCGTCGACCTAATCAATTCATAATTGGATGACGTGCCTTTGTATTCCAATCGTTCTGTCAATAATGGACCTTTTGAAAACAACCGGTTAATAACAAATGGGATTTCTCTCCATATTCCGGCATTGGATACCTTATTTTCATCCAAAATATGGTCAAATTTATATACTGTTTTTCCTTCGTTATCATATTCTGTTACCTGACTATACCATATAGGTGTTTCGCCTATGCGATTTCGCATATATTTTGATGCGGAATTGAGATATATTAATCGATAAAAACATGCAAATGTTCCATACATATAATTCGGAGATCGTTCAAAACTATCATATACATCTATAAATGTTTCCAATGTTGGTTCGGCAACACTATTCGCCAATCCATTATTGTTAATCCCATACTCATATCTTTTTATGATTGGGGTTGAACTGATACCATCTGATGTTATTATCCGCTTTACTCTTAAACCACCGCCCATTGTCAATCGTGGGGTATTTCCATTGTTTATCTCTGATGATGCAAGCATATCATGTCCATTAAA
>JAFXGB010000117.1 GCA_017520235.1 Muribaculaceae bacterium
AGGAACGGTGTCTGATGCATTGTGCATCAAATCACCACCGAGATAAGCAAACGTTGCTTCTTGGTCCGTTTCGCGTATGGCTGAAATTAGCGCCGCTGCATGTATGTCGCCGGAGGCTTCGCCCACCGATAAGAAATATTTCATTGTCTCATAAACGTTTATTCCACAAAGATAAACTTTTTCGAGCGACTTTTATGAAATGAGGCAATTTTTTGAGATACTATTCGATTATAATGCTGTCGTTTGTAACGAAAGGAACTGCCTGATAAATAATATTCGCTTTATAGTTTGGCCCTTCAAATTGAGGGTTGTCCCATGAAAATTTATAATCGGAGTGCGGTCTCTTGTAGAAGAATAAATCGAGAGTTCGTTTTACGATGAAATCTGCAGGATTTTCTTTGGACTGAACAACTACAAAGCATCCTTCGTCAAATTTGACAACTTGATTTTCGACAGAAGTACTATCATTAATATTTTGCAGGCACTCCGGATAAATCTTTAAAACCTTAGTCGTATCCCCGGTCTCTGATTGATAGAGATTGTTGATTGACTCGATTAAGTATTGCGGAAGGTGATATATAGTTGTTACAGGTTGAACAAAGTGAAGGTGTTCAGGCATATAATTATGGTTTGTAATATTGTAATATATCGAACCATCTTGACTTTTTGATAACAACTCGTAAATTTTGTCGTCTGTTGATTTTGCATGAGAAATAATATCCCATTTTATATAAAATGTAACAAGAGTAAAGATTGTTAACGAAATCAATGCTATTCTGTTAAAATGAGCATTGCGTAGTAATCGAAGAATTAAGATTGTCGATATCGCTTCAATTCCAAATAGTTGTCGATTGCAGAACACCCCAATAGCTAGATTGAATATTAGAAGCGTAATGATTGCATTTATCAAGAAGGAGTTTTTGGAATAAAATACTTTTAGATTTAATGAATGATTAACTAGTTTTATAATCAATAAGACAATTAAAATATAGAATACTCTAAAATGTAAAAATAGATTGAATAGAGAGGTCGCTAAAGGAATATCTTGTTCATCTGCGCGTGAGATTGTTGCAGGTGAGATGCATATAAGTAGAGCCCCAATCCCAAATCCAAAGAATGCAGCCCATTGTGCTGGTGTAAGTTTCCTAAAATTGGTAATGGTATATATTATAAGCGCTCCTGAAATACCGATGGTAATAGCTTCTTGGCTATTTCCAGCAATGATGCTTAATAAAAATATTAGAAATAGGTTGAATGTTGATTTGGTGTTTATCTTAAAGAATAGGTATATCCAACAAAAGACGAGCGTAAAAGTCCAAACAAAACCCATTTGGCATGCGGGCCCATAAAAGGTGTCGTATGTAATAAGAGTAAGTAGTGATGCTGATAAAACTGCTAATGGCTTTTTTTTATCCCCACCACCTAATTTTAGAACTAATAATATATAAGCTATGTATATTAAGGCATTGCTTATTGCAAAAGCCTGCTGACCTAATATGCCACAGAATAGTTGAACAAAACAATGAGCGATGAAACGTCCATTGGTCATAAAATAGTGAGCCCATTGAGATACAAATATGTCGCTGATTGAGTCGATTTCTTCTAAATTAGGTTTTGCTGCCCAATTAAAACGATAGTTGATATCATCTCCAATCCATGGACAAGTTGCAGAAAAAATGTAAATGACAATTGCGACAATTGCGAGAACCGAAATAGATAAAATTATTTTAGCTTTTGAGCTCATGAGAAATTAAAGTTTGGTTTCGTTATATGACTCCGCGATGTAAACGGGGCGATTTTTGGTTTCATTGAAAATGCGACCGACATATTCTCCAATAATGCCAATTGTCAATAGCTGAACTCCTCCCAAGAATAAAATTACTGTAATTAAAGTGGGGTATCCTTGCACACTTTCGCCAATGAATATTGTTTTTATGATAATAAAGCACAAGTACAAGAATGCAATTATAGAGACAACAAACCCTAAGACTGTTGCAATGCGTAATGGGGCAGTCGTAAAGCTGGTAACTCCTTCAATCGCCAAATTGAGCAGTCCAAAAAGATTAAATGATGATTTCCCCTCTGTTCTATCTGCTTGGTCAAATCGGATTTCCTTCTTTTTGTAGCCGATCCAACAGTATAAACCTTTAGTGTATCGTTGTGTTTCTCGAAGTTGTCGCAATGCTAATATGCAACGACGGTCCAACAATCTGAAATCACCCACATTTTGCAGTATATCAATGCGAGTTGAGCGTTGAAGCAGAGAATAATAGGTGAGTGATAATTTTTTGCGAAGATAAGACTCTTTTCCTCTGTTGTTGCGGCGAGCATATACATCCTCATATCCATCTTCCCAATATTTTATCATCTCGGGAATTGCTGTAGGAGGATGTTGTAGGTCGGCATCCATTATTATAGTGCAGTCTCCGGTAACATAATCAAAACCGGCAAGCATTGCATTCTCTTTGCCAAAATTGCGAGAAAGATTTACATAGTTTATGCGTTTGTCAGTTTCTCGCAGTTTTTTTATGACTTCTAATGTGTTGTCTTTGCTGCCATCATTAACAAAAAGGACTTCCCATTCATAATCATCCCTCCTAAAAACACTGTTACACAGAGAGTTGTAAAGTGCGGGCAATGACGCTTCTTCGTTGTATGCGGGGATTAAAATTGATATTTTTTTCACTGTAGAAAAGGACTACTAATGTAACTATTTAAACATATTTGACAAAGGTAGAAAAATTAAGCTAAATATCTGTCGTTTTGATGGATAATTTACTATTTTTGCAATATTAAATTAATAACTTGTACTATGATAAGAGTGAGAATAGCTATATTGCTAATGCTATGTGTATGTATTAGTATTTCAGCATCAGATTTTGATTCCAAGATGCAAAAAGCAATAAAACTAATGGATAATGGCGCATTAGAAGAGAGCCTCATTGTACTAGATAGTTTAGATAATGAATATCCTAATAATTATTTTATTAAGTATGAAATAGGGTTTGCTTATTATTTGGCAAAGGATTATAAAAAAGCTATTAATATTTACGAAAAACTTATTTCTCATCCAGACGCAACTGCTCAAGCATACCAAATGTTGGGTAATCTATATGATGATATTGCTAATCCTAAAAAAGCATTAAAAACATATAGTAAAGGATTGAAAAAATATCCAAATTCGGGATCATTATATTTAGAAATCGGGACAACAAATTGGAAACTAAATAATTTAGAAAAGGCAATAAATGCATACGAAAATGGGATTAATGTAGATGCAAACTTCCCTTCTAACTATTATCGTGCAGCAGAGTATATGCTTCATTATGGTGATCCTGTGTGGGCAATTTTATATGCGGAAACAATGGTGATCCTTGCACCAAATGATAAAAGAACTTCACGTGTGAGTGAGATAATCGATGATGCGATGAATAAACTTGTTAAAATCATGGTTGAGAAAGATTCTTTGGGGCATAATCAGATTTCTTTATCGATCTTTTCTAAATCTGATGATGCTTTGACTGAAAGTGCGTTTTCGATGCTATATCAATTAGGATTGGTTTCGGTATTTACTGATAGTGCCTCAATAAAAATAGAGGATGGATTATCATTGAAAAATATGGCTAAAATGCGAGAACAAGCAGTAACTGCATGTGCCGGAGGAGAAATACGCCAATTATCAATAATATCATATTTGAAAAAAATAATAGATTCAGGGCATTGGATGGCATATAATATGTGGCTATTAAGATTTTGTAGGATGGCTGAAGCGCAAAAATGGTTTGAGGAAAACCCAGGTGCTTTAGATGCATTTGCTGAGTGGTTTAATGTAAATCCATATGATCCAACAATAAATCCAACATTAAGTAAAGTATCAAAATAATATTCAATATGAATAATTTTAGTTTTTATAGTCCAACGAAATATGTGTTTGGTCGAGGGAAGGAGTCTTTGACCGGGGAGTTAACTCAGTGGATGGGTAGCAAGAAGGTCTTGATTGTTTATGGTCAAGGCTCGGTTGTGCGTAGCGGCCTGCTCGCACGGGTAAAGTCTTCGCTTGATGCTGTAAATATAGAGTATGTAGAACTTGGTGGTGTTAATCCCAACCCTACAGATGATCGAGTGTATGAAGGTATTGACTTGTGTCGTCGTGAAAGCGTTGATGGTGTTGTCGCTGTAGGCGGTGGCAGTGCGATAGACACAGCTAAGGCTATTGCCGGAGGAGTGCCTTATGATGGAGATTTTTGGGATTTCTTTGCCGGAAAGGTGGTTATGCAAGAGGCATTGCCAGTGGGAGTTGTGCTGACTATCCCTGCTGCTGGTAGTGAGGGCTCGGGAAATTCAGTAATAACAAAAATCGATGGGTTACACAAAATCAGTTTGCGTACAGAGAGCGCACTACGCCCCAAATTTGCAGTAATGAATCCCGAACTGACTTTTACATTGCCTCCTTATCAGACCGCTAGTGGTATTGCCGATATGATGACTCACATCTATGAGCGTTATTTCTCAAATACTCCCGAAGTTGAGGTTACTGACCGAGTAGCTGAAGGTGTATTGAAAGCAATTATTACAGAAGCTCCCAAAGTAATGGCTGAGCCTGAAAACTATGATGCTCGTGCCAATATAATGTGGTGTGGAACGCTTGCTCACAATGGAGTGTGTGGCACCGGTCGCCAAGAAGATTGGGTATCGCATTTTATGGAGCATGAGTTGAGTGCGGTTTATGGTGTAACTCATGGCGCCGGTCTTGCTGTGATAGTTCCTGCGTGGTTGACATTTATGGTTGAGCATAATCCAGGAAAGGTCGCTCAATTTGCTCGCCGAGTGTGGGATGTTGTTGAAGACGATGATAAAAAAGCAGCTATTGAAGGGATAGAGAGATTAAAAGATTTCTATCGTTCAATAGGTATGCCTGTGACTTTAAAAGAACTCGGAATAGAAAACCCCGACATTGAGTTGCTTGTAAAGAAACTGCATGAAAACAAAGGAGAGGTGATAGGTGGCTATTATCGCCTATCAGCAAAGGAAACGACTGAAATTTATAAATTAGCGTTATAATTTAGATGATAAATGTGTGTTTAAGGGAAATCTCACAACCGAGGTTTTCCTTAAATTCACATAATCCGTAATTGGGAATTCCGTTTTCAGTAGAAGGTCCTATATCAAGAATTGAAATGCCACAATTGTTGTAATGTTCAAAAACTTTATATGATAGGTAGTTCATTGGTCGCATTTCGCTATATCCGGGACTATCTCCCCAATATACGACTTGGGCAATTTCATCGGTTACATGAAACACTTGGGCGGCTGCAATATCTTCACCATTTTTAGTCATAACAAAAAAGTCGGCAGACACAACCTTTGTCGTTTTTATAACGTTTTCAAGAGACATGCGCAATGGGTAGTCATGGCTTTCTCGGTTGGCTTTGATTACATTATATGCACGAGTTATGTCCTCTTCTTTGCAAGAGTCGAGTTTAACAAATTCAAAATCATGAGTTAACGCATTGTGAAAATTTTTGCGAGCATTGCGAGATAGATATTTCTCATATTCTTTAACGCGAGAAAGGTCATAGTGGTAATTTAGGTCAACTATTGAAGGGAATACCCCTCCTCGCATTAACACATTGATTACCTTTGCATTAGCAGATGTGTTGTAGATGGGAGGTGGTAAAGTGAGTTTTATGGACTTGTTTTTGCTTGCAGAATATTCTTTGAGTAGGGATAATGCTTGTTCAATATATTCGATTTTTGGCTCGTTGGTGAAATCAAATCCTCCAAATGGTGCTGAAAAAGGAGAGCAGAGCATCTCCTCGCGTTCGCCAAGGGTTATGCCGAGTCTCACTTTAGTGTCTTTAAATAATAAATAATGAACATGTTCGCATTTGTCGGCGTTTAACTGTGTAAATGCGACATTATTATATATTTGAGAGTATTTGTTGAAAAATTCAGAATACTCGTTAGCCTTAACCTCTATAATTTCCATACTCAGTTTATGCTATTGGTTTAAAACACCTTTCCCTTCTCTGATGATTTCAGGGGAAGAACTATCGGTACAATCTATAACTGTTGAAGGAATGAGTTCGCCCATGCCTCCATCAATGATTAGCTCGGCAACATCATTATATTTCATTGCTATGTATTCAGGCTCACATCCCTCTTCGGGAGTGTTCTCGTCCCATTTGATAGATGTCGTAAGTATCGGGTTTCCTAAATTTTCGGCAAGTTTTATTGCGATTTTGTTTTCCGGAATGCGCACGCCTACGGTTTTGCGACCTTTGAACACCTTTGGAAGTGTTGTTGATGCCGGTAAAATGAAAGTAAATGCTCCGGGAAGGTTATCCCTAAGTAATTGATATGCGCGGTTGTCGATGCGTGCATATTCCGACGCCTGTGAAATGCTACTGCAGATTATAGATAGGTTGGTCTTTTGTGGATTAATCTCCTTGATGCGGCAAATGCGTTCAATTGCATTATTGTTTAAAGCATCACAGCCCAAAGCATAAAGTGTATCAGTGGGGAAAATTATAATTTCTCCGTCTTGCAAACATTCTACTGCGCTATCGATGTGTCGCTCGTTAATATTGTTTTCGAAAACTTTGAGAATTTTCATGGTTGATAGTGGTTTATGATGATGTTCTGGGCGTTGCAATACTTTTTGAGAAGATTGCAAGAGAGGGCTATTGTTTCGTCGTGCGAGAGTTCTTCGCCATAAATGTTTATACACATTAATAGTCGTCGAGTCTCAATTGAAAGTTTTGTGCGCTCCACATCGCTTGTTGGCGTTCCTATGCCTCCGATATTATCGCGATAGATAGGTAAATTTTCAATGTTTAGTAACCCTCTTCCTATAGCTTCAAACTCTTCTTCTGCTCTGCCTGCACCTAAATTCAAAATATCTCCATCGATTTTGTCGGCATCAAATCCACCGATCGAATAGCCTGATCTCATAGAAATTAGATTAATGATATCAACAAGGGTGTTTATGCGATATAGCTCCATACCTTTTACTGCACGTCGGCATAATGCTTCGCTTGATGGTCGGTAGCGATTAGGCTCTTTGCCGAGATTTTTGTAAGCTTGTCGAGTGGCTGCAATTCCAGGTCGCTTGTTTATGTCAGAAATTTCATATAGAGATGAAATGTGTTTAGCCTCATCAGTTAATTCCGCCCAAAATTCATCGGGAGTTTTGCTGTTTATAACATCGGCCTCAATAGTAATTACATGCAGTTGAGGTGCGATTGATTTTATGATATCTTCAATGATAATTTTCATAAGTGTCTTTTCTGCAAATATAGTGAACTATTTTGTAAAACAGATGTTATAGCAGATACAAAAAATAGAGACGTCTCACGACGTCTCTATTCCTTTAAACCTTTATCTTAATCTAATACTATGAAAAACACACATGCAAATGTATATATTATTTTTGAATTCCCAAATAAAAAATTAAAGAAAAAACCTCAATCTTGATATTTTATAGTAAAATTGGTCAGATGGGCGGATATCAGACATGACGGTTAGATAATTTTAACATTCCTATACTATAAATATTATAAATGGGACATTTGGAGTTTTGTGTACATTCAAGTAATTATAATTTTGGCGAATAGCAGATAAATTAGTAATTTTGCAAGTTGAAATAAATTAGGAAATAATGTTGCGCATTTAGATGTACAACATCAGGTAATTAGATTGAAATATATAATAATCCTTATAAAATAGATTACAAATTATGAGTAAAGAAAAGAAATTCTTGACCTGTAATGGTAATCAAGCTGCTGCACATATTTCATATATGTTCTCCGAAGTAGCTTCTATTTATCCCATCACACCATCGTCAACACTGGCTGAATATGTTGATGACTGGGCAGCTGCAGGACGTAAAAACATTTTTGGCGAAACTGTATTAGTTCAAGAGATGCAATCAGAAGCCGGTGCAGCCGGAGCAGTTCACGGATCGCTTCAAGCCGGTGCATTGACAACAACTTACACCGCATCTCAAGGTCTTCTTCTAATGATTCCAAACATGTATAAGATTGCAGGTGAATTGTTGCCATGTGTATTCCATGTGTCAGCTCGTACACTTGCTTCTCATGCATTGAGTATCTTTGGTGATCATCAAGATGTAATGTCAGTTCGTCAAACAGGATTTGCAATGCTTGCAGAAGGCTCGGTTCAAGAAGTAATGGATCTTGCCGGTGTAGCTCACTTGTCAACAATCAAGTCTCGTGTGCCTTTTGTTAACTTCTTCGATGGTTTCCGCACATCTCACGAAATCCAAAAGATAGAGATGCTTGAAAACGAAGATTTAGCTCCACTTGTAGATCAAAAAGCACTTTCAGAATTCCGCGCTCGCGCTTTGAATCCAGAAAAACCTGTAGCTCGTGGTATGGCTGAAAACGGCGACGTTTTCTTCCAACACCGTGAAGCTTGTAACGAATATTACAATGCAGTACCTGCGATTGTAGAAGATTATATGAACAAAATTTCTGAAATCACAGGTCGTAAATATGGTTTGTTTAACTACTATGGTGCTGAAGATGCTGACCGCGTAATCATCGCAATGGGTTCAGTAACAGAGGCTGCTAAAGAAGCTATCGATTACATGATGGCTCAAGGCGAAAAAGTGGGTCTTGTTGCTGTTCACTTGTATCGTCCATTCTCAGCTAAACACTTCCTTGCAGCAGTTCCTGCAACAGCTAAGCGTATTGCTGTTCTTGACCGCACAAAAGAACCAGGTGCAATAGGCGAGCCTCTTTACCTTGATGTAAAAGAATGTTTCTATGGTAAAGAAAATGCTCCTGTTATCGTTGGTGGACGTTATGGTCTTGCTTCAAAAGATACAACTCCTGCTCAAATCATCTCTGTATTTGAAAACCTTGCACTTCCAGAGCCTAAAAATCAATTCACTCTTGGTATCGTAGATGATGTTACTTTCACATCTCTTCCATTGAAAGAAGAAATTGCACTTGGCGGTGAAGGTACATTCGAAGCTAAATTCTATGGACTTGGTGCTGATGGTACAGTAGGTGCAAACAAAAACTCTGTGAAAATCATCGGTGATAACACCAATAAATATTGTCAAGCTTACTTTGCTTACGACTCTAAGAAATCAGGTGGTTTCACATGTTCTCACCTTCGTTTTGGTGATGACCCCATCCGTTCAACTTATTTGGTAAACACTCCTAACTTCGTTGCATGCCACGTTCAAGCTTACCTTCACATGTATGATGTAACTCGTGGTCTTCGCAATGGTGGTACTTTCCTTCTTAATACAATCTGGGAAGGCGAAGAATTGGCTAAGAACTTGCCAAATAAAGTAAAACGCTATTTTGCACAAAATAATATCACAGTATATTATATGAACGCTACTAAGATCGCTCGTGAAATTGGTCTTGGTAACCGCACAAATACTATCCTTCAAAGTGCATTCTTCCGCATCACTGAAGTTATCCCTGTTGACCTTGCTGTAGAACAAATGAAGAAATTCATCGTTAAGAGCTACGGTAAGAAAGGTCAAGACATCGTTGACAAGAACTACGCTGCAGTAGATCGTGGTAACGAATATCAAAAACTTGCTATCGATCCAGCTTGGGCTAACCTTGCTGACGATACAGTTGCTGCAAACAACGATCCTGCATTCATCAACGAAGTAGTTCGTCCTATCAATGCTCAAGATGGCGACTTGTTGAAAGTTTCTGCTTTCAAAGGAATTGAAGATGGTACATGGGCACAAGGTACAGCTAAATATGAAAAACGTGGTGTAGCTGCATTTGTTCCACAATGGAATTCTGCAACATGTATTCAATGTAACAAGTGTGCTTATGTTTGTCCTCACGCTGCTATCCGTCCATTTGTTCTTGATGCTAACGAAATGGCAGCTGCTCCATTCTCAGAAGAACGCGCACTTAAAGCAATCGGCAAACAATTTGAAGGTATGAAGTTTATCCAAGCAGTTGACGTTATGGACTGTCTTGGTTGCGGTAACTGTGTTGACGTTTGTCCAGGCATGAAGGGAGTTAAGGCTCTTGAAATGAAGCCTCTTGAAACACAACTTGATGTTCAAAAAGAATGGGATTACTGCGTTGAAAAAGTTGCATCTAAGCAAAAACTTGTTGACACTAAACTCAACGTTAAGAATAGCCAATTTGCAACTCCTTACTTTGAATTCTCAGGTGCTTGCTCTGGTTGTGGTGAAACTCCTTATGTTAAGCTTATCACTCAACTTTATGGCGACCGCGAAATGGTAGCTAATGCAACAGGATGTAGCTCTATCTACTCAGGCTCAGTTCCTTCAACTCCTTATACTACTAATGAAAAAGGTCAAGGCCCAGCATGGGGAAACTCATTGTTTGAAGACTTCTGCGAATTTGGCCTTGGTATGGTAATCGCAAATGAAAAGATGCGTGCACGCCTTGAAGGTCTTGTAGCTGAAGCAGTAAATTGCCCATCTTGCAGCGATGAACTTAAAGCTCTATTCGCTGAATGGCTTGAAGTTAAAGAAGATGGCGATAAGAGCCGTGAAGTAACTGACAAGATTCTTCCATTGGTAGCAGCTTGCAGTTGCGACACTTGCAAGAAAATCAACGAACTCAGCCACTATCTTGTGAAACGTTCACAATGGATCATTGGTGGTGACGGAGCTTCTTATGACATCGGTTTCGGTGGTCTTGACCACGTTCTTGCATCAGGCAAAAATGTAAATATCCTTGTTCTCGATACTGAGGTTTACTCTAACACCGGTGGTCAAGCATCTAAAGCTACTCCAGTGGGTGCTATCGCTAAGTTTGCTGCTGCAGGTAAACGCGTACGCAAAAAAGACCTTGGCTTGATTGCTTCAACTTACGGATATGTTTATGCTGCACAAATCGCTATGGGTGCTGACCAAGCTCAAACACTCAAAGCTATCCGCGAAGCAGAAGCTTATGATGGACCATCAATCATCATCGCTTACGCTCCATGTATCAACCATGGTTTGAAAGCAGGTATGGGTAAATCACAACAAGAAGAAGCTCTTGCAGTAGCATGTGGTTACTGGCACTTGTGGCGTTACAACCCAGCACTCGAAGCTGAAGGTAAAAACCCATTCACTCTTGACAGCAAAGAACCTAACTGGGATGAATTTGAAAACTTCCTCAAAGGCGAAGTGCGTTATGCATCAGTTATGAAACAATATCCTGCTGAAGCTGCTGAATTGTTTGCTGCTGCTAAGGAAAATGCACAATGGCGTTACAACAATTACCGCCGTCTTGCTCGTCAACAATGGGGCGTTGATCCTGATGCTGAAAAGTAAGAAATCAGAAATAAAACTATAACCGATAAGAGGTCGTGTCGTTGACACGACCTCTGTTTTTTTTGTTGTAAAAATGGTTTATGGTGTTCGATTATTTGCGAATATAAAAATAGTGTATTATTTTTGCATAGGAAAAAGAGATAAATATGCTTATTGAATTTGACAAAGACTATTTATTTGAACTCTATACAGAGGGAAAGGCAAGCGACAGAAAACATCGCTATCAACCCGAAATAATAAGAGGGTATCAAAAAGCTGTTTTTCTGCTTTCTTCGGCAAATGTCATTACAGACTTGTTTAAGTATAAATCTCTTAATTATGAAGTCTTAATAGGTGATAAAAAAGGGATTTCATCAGTTCGCATAAATCGACAATATAGGTTAGAGTTTTCTGTAAGGGAGATAATGGGCGAACAAGTAATAACAATCTGCCGTTTATTAGATATAAGTAACCACTATAAATAATTTAGTATGGGAACAAAAAAAGTTTATGATATGGATGAACTACAGCCATCAACACCGATACATCCCGGTGAAATATTGCGAGATGAATTAGAGGCTCGTAATCTGTCTCAAAGGGGGTTTGCTGCTATTATAGGTGTTTCATATTCGGTATTAAATGAGGTGATAAATGGTAAACGTCCCATCTCTACTGAATATGCATTGAAAATAGAAGCGGCAACCGATATTCCGGCATATACATGGATTAAAATGCAGTCGGCATACGATATTCAAACGGCAAGGCGAGACCGAAAGCTATCTGTCATTTTGGATAATATTCGTAAGTCAGTAGCAGTGTTATAAAAGACAATTAAACACTCAGTTAGATAAACTAAAGAGACTGTGTTCATTTTTGACACAGTCTCTTTGTATATACCCCTTGGTCGCGTTGCGACAGTAGTAATGTGGGACCATGCGTAGCACGAGAAGATAGATATGGTTTATAGCTCTCTCCCTGGAGTAGGGAGAGTACGGCGGAGCCGGGAGAGGGTACGAGAGTTGTTGACTATACCCCTCAGTCACTTCGTGACAGCCCCCCTATATTAGTGGGGCAGTTCTTTTTTGCTGTTAATCAATTAGATATGGTTTATAGCTCTCTCCCTGGGGTAGGGAGAGTACGGCAAAGCCGGGAGAGGGTACGAAAAATTATCCAATACCTAAAGGCATTGATGTTGTCTGACTCTTGCCCCTTAGTATTGCGGTTTTCGACCTTATGCTAGGCTATAATATCGCTTGCCTCTGGCAAGGCTCAACTCTAACTCTCAATTTTCAATTCTCAACTTTTTATACCCCTCAGTCACCGATACCCCTTCCCCTCTTCGAGGTACTTCCCCTATTTTAGGGGAAGAGTTTTCTTTTTTTGTGCTGTTAGTCAGTGATTTATAGCTCTCCTATTTTAGTGGGGCAGTTCGTTTTTGGTGTCACTAATTTTTTACACAGCCTCATAAAAAAATAAAAGGGTTATCTCACGATGACCCTTTTACGTAAACCTTTAAAAATCTAATCCTATGAAAAAACTAATTCAAAATTGTTGCTAAAGGCGCAGATTCAAAATCATCGCACACAATTAGCTCATTTTGTTTTGTCTGCTGTTGTGTACTTATATTACGGACAAAATTAAGTTTTGTTGTGTGATGGGGGCGAAATTATATTTTTTTTACAAAATAACCATTCCCTTTTAACTACCTTTGTGTAATTAATGGAGAAGAGATGGCAAAATTTCAAGTAAATATACTCGGATGTGGCTCGGCAACTCCCTCGATGAGACACATGCCCTCATGTCAAGTGATAGATTTCAGAGATAATCTTTTTATGATTGATTGTGGAGAAGGGGCTCAATTGATGATGCGTCGCATGAAGATGAAATTCTCCCGACTTAATCACATATTTATCTCTCATCTGCATGGCGATCATTGTTATGGTTTGCCCGGATTGTTGTCAACACTTGCTTTGCATGGTAAAGAGGGTGTGTTGACAATTCACATGTTTAAAGAGGGTGCCGAAGTATTTGAACATTTTTTGAAATTTTTCTGTCGGGATATTTCTTTTGAGATAAAATTTAATATCATAGAGCCGGGAACATCGGTAATATATGAAGATGATGCATTGACAATTTCCACATTTCCATTGTATCACCGCTTGCCATGTGTGGGGTTTAAGTTTCAAGAAAAGACTAAGTTGCGACATTTGCGAGGCGACATGATAAAATTTTATAATGTCCCTATAAAGGAGTTGCATGGCATTAAGAATGGAGCTGATTTCATTACTCCTGACGGAAAGATTGTAGAGAACGCAAGATTGACAACCGATGCCGACCCCTCGATGAGTTATGCATATTGTTCCGATACAATGTATAACCTGAAAGTGGCGGAGTCGGTAAAGGGAGTTGATGTAGTGTATCATGAGGCAACCTATGATGATGCCGAGCAGAAAAAAGCCGTAGAGCGAGGTCATTCAACGGCGCGTGAAGCGGGTCGCATCGCCACTGCTGCCGGAGCGTCAAAATTGATATTAGGGCATTTCTCTAAGCGTTATAAAAATGAGAATACCCATCTTGTCCAAGCACAAGAGGAGTTTCCTGATGTGATAGTGGCCAATGAAGGAATGAAAATCGATTTGTTATGATAGATTTGAAAAGAAAAGAGGATGAGCGTTTTATGAGGGCAGCTCTCGATGAAGCGCGTCAGGCATTTGAAGATGATGAGGTCCCTATTGGAGCTGTTGTTGTGTGCAATGGTCGCATTGTAGGGCGAGGACACAATATGACAGAAACATTTAACGATGTCACCGCACATGCTGAGATGCAGGCAATTACCGCAGCGGTAAATACGTTAGGCGGTAAATATCTGCCAGAGTGTACGCTATATGTAACCGTTGAACCATGTGTGATGTGTGCCGGGGCAATAGGGTGGAGCCAGATTAGTCGCATAGTCTATGGCGCCGGTGATGAGAAACGTGGATATACCACATTTACCCACCGCCCTCCATTTCACCCTAAAGCGGTGATTGAGTCGGGAGTGTTGGCTGATGAATGTGCCGAATTGATGAAAACTTTTTTTGCACGCAAACGATAGAATATGAGCAACAGATATAATGATAGAATAGCCGGATTGAAAGAGCTGATGTCAAAACGCATCGTTGTGCTTGATGGCGCAATGGGGACAATGATACAGTGTTGTAATCTCTCGGAGGAGGATTTTAAGGGCGCGCATTTTGCTCATTGCGAGCAACAACTCAAGGGGTGTAATGATGTGCTTGTGCTGACAGCTCCCGAAGTGATAAAAAATATCCATCGCCAATATCTTGACGCTGGGGCTAACATTATAGAAACAAACTCATTTAATGCCAATGCTATCTCAATGGTAGAATATGGGCTAACCGACCATGTTGAGAAAATAAATCATGAAGCGGCACGATTGGCTCGCGAGTCAGTAGATGAATATTGCTTGTTGCATCCTGGAGAACAATGTTGGGTAGCCGGCAGTGTGGGCCCAACAAGCAAATCGCTGTCTATGTCTGCGGGTATAGATGCTGAAAAAATCTGTTGGGATACTCTTGTTGAAGCCTATGTGGAACAAATGTCGGCTCTCATAAGCGGAGGCGTTGATCTATTGCTTATAGAGACAGTATTTGATGGGTTAAATGCTAAGGCCGCGTTATATGCTGCACAGAAATCAATGACAGCAGTAGGGATAGATGTGCCCATAATGATGTCGGTAACATTGACTGAGTCAGGTCGCACATTGTCGGGGCAGACGCTTGATGCATTTGTTGCGACGGTTGCTCATGGCGATTTGTTGTCAATAGGTCTTAATTGCGGTTTTGGCGCTGATGGAATGATACCTCATATTAACGCATTGCAAGACGAGCCAATGGCAGTGAGTGTTTATCCTAATGCCGGGTTGCCTAATGAGATGGGAGAGTATGATGAGACACCGGAAACAATGGTTGAGAAATTGTTGCCGTTGTTGTCATCGGGCAAGCTGAATATTGTTGGCGGTTGTTGTGGTACAACACCTGAACATATTGCAGCTATAGCCCATGAAGCACAAAAATATGCTCCGCGAGAAGTTCCGACTAAAAAACAAGAAATGATATTGGCAGGCCTTGAAAAAATGTCAATATCACAGGACCATCTATTTATAAATGTAGGGGAGAGGTGTAATGTTGCCGGTAGTCGTAAGTTCTTGCGATTGATAAATGAAAAGAATATAGAGGAAGCAGTAGAGATAGCTCGCTCACAAGTATTGGCAGGAGCCCAGATTGTGGATATAAACATGGATGATGCTATGCTTGACGCGCCTATTGAAATGGCATCATTTATAGATAATATAGGCTTGGAGCCTGATGTGGCACGAGTGCCACTGATGATTGACTCATCAAATTGGGAAGCTGTTGTTGCCGGATTGCAACACACACAAGGTCGCCCCATAGTCAATTCCATCAGTTTGAAAGAGGGAGAGCCCAAATTCATTGAGAAAGCACAGTTTATAAAAGAAATGGGTGCCGCCGTTGTTGTAATGGCATTTGACGAGAAGGGGCAAGCTGATACTTATGAACGAAAAATAGAGGTGTGTGAAAGAGCCTATCGTATTTTGACAGAGACAGTTGGGTTTAATGGATGTGATATAATATTTGACCCCAATGTGCTTGCTGTTGCGACAGGTATTGAAGCCCACAATAACTATGCTCTTGATTTTATAAAAGCAGTAGAATGGATAAAGAATAATCTTCTCGGAGCAAAGGTGAGTGGCGGAATCAGTAATCTGTCATTCTCATTTAGGGGAAATAACTATGTACGAGAAGCGATGCATGCTTTATTCCTTTATCACGCAATAGGCAAAGGAATGGATATGGGCATTGTTAATCCATCATCATTGATGTCGGTAGATGATATCTCATCGGAATTGAGAGACGCCCTTGATGATGTGTTGCTAAATCGTCGAGGCGATGCGACAGAACGTCTTGTCGAAATAGCCGAAAAGATAAAAGCAAAGCGAGAAAGCACAGCAGCAGGAGTAAAAGCTGTTGTAGAGCAAAAAGAGTTATCGGCATCGGAACGCATTGAGCAGATGATAATGCGAGGAAACAGCGATGGAATAGAGCCATTCCTTGATGAAGTGATGGCAAGTGCCGGCTCGGCAGTAGCGGTAATCGATGGGCCATTGATGACAGGTATAAATAAAGTGGGCGAGCAGTTTGGTGCAGGTAAGATGTTTTTGCCACAAGTAGTAAAAAGTGCGAGAGCCATGAAACAGGCTGTTGCCTATCTCACTCCATTTATAGAGAAAGAAAAACAATCATCAGGAACATCATCGTCGGGAAAAATAGTTATTGCCACAGTCAAAGGCGATGTTCATGATATAGGTAAAAACATCGTTAGTGTTATCATGAATTGTAATGGTTTTGAAATGATAGACTTAGGGGTGATGGTGCCCGGTGAAGAGATTGTAGCGAAAGCAATTGAAAAAAATGTTGATTTTGTGGCGCTTAGCGGATTAATTACCCCATCGCTTGAAGAAATGTGCAATGTTGCGCGACAAATGGACCAAAAAGGACTAAAAATTCCATTACTCATAGGTGGAGCGACAACATCGGAATTGCACACAGCAGTAAAAATAGCACCATGTTATAGCGGTCTTGTTGCTTATATGCGCGATGCAGCCATGTTGCCTGGATTGGCACAACGACTCATCAGCAAAGAAACTTGCGATGAGACGAGTCAAGAGATACGCACAGTACAGCAACTTCTTCGTGAACAGTATGAAAATAAAAAAACACAGCTCACGATAGAGGAGGCCCGCCTATTAAAATTTGACTATGGTAAAGATACTATAATATCCCCACCAAAGTATCCCGGTGTCCATGATTTGTCAATTGAAATTGCCGATGTAAGAGCGTTGGTAAATTGGAGAGCATTCTTTGGCGCATGGAAACTTGATGCGTCGTTTGCCTCGATTGCCGATATTCAAGGTTGTGATCATTGTCATGCGCAGTGGCTTGCTGCCGTCCCACAAGAGCAACGCATGAAAGCAGCAGAGGCTATGCAGTTGCTTAAAGATGCCAATAGAGCGATTGACTATTTGCAAAAGTCGGTGGGATATCTACAAGCGCGTGTTGCTATATTACCGGCAGGAAGTCGCGATGAAGAAATCTTTTATCAAAATGGGGAAGAAGAATTTGTGTTGCCAACACCCCGACAACTTCATGTCGCTGGCGATGGCTGTCGATTAGCACTTGCCGATTATGTAAAACCGCTCTCGGTAACCGGGGAAAAGAATGATTGGATGGGGTTATTTGTCGTAACGGCAGGAATGAAAATGCAGCAAATTATAGAGAAATATAAAAGTCAAAACGATGATTACAATGCGATATTATATCAATCTATAGCCGACCGTCTTGTAGAGGCTGCGACTGAAATAATGAATAATAAAGTCAGAAACGAGTTGTGGGGTTATGAGAGCAAAGGCATACGTCCGGCTATAGGCTATCCTTCGTTGCCCGATCAGCGTCTTGTTTTCCTTGCTGATGAAGTTCTGAATTATGGTGAGTTAGGGATAACATTGACTGAAAATGGGGCGATGTATCCTCAAGCATCAACTACAGGCTTTATCTTCCCTCATCCTTGTGCCCGATACTTTGTGATATGAAAAAATATTGTTATATTTGTCAAATTATAATAACCGAAATTTATAAATCAATACCTGAAAATATGAAATTTAGAGAATTATTATTTAGTGCTGTTGTGCTGTTGTGTGGATTAACAGCATTGGCGGGAGTGAAGGATATTCGCATTTATATAAATCCAGGACACGGTTGTTGGTGTTCAGAATGTCGCCACATGGGAACAGTAACTCATGGTTTTAATAGTGCTGATACATCGGGGTTCTTCGAATCAAATACCAACCTGCAAAAAGGCATTGGTATGTTCAACAAACTTGTTGAATATGGGTTTGTTTACGATAAATCAAAGGGCGCTCGCAACTTGACAAATAACATTGTTATGAGTCGTGTGGCAAGCGGTGGTGTTCACAATGGAGTTTATGATAGAGCGTTGAGTGAAATCGCTGCTGAAGCTGAGGTAAATAACTTTGATATGTTTATCTCTATCCACTCAAATGCACATACTGAGGGCTCGACGGTAAATTATCCTCTATTCCTTTATCGTGGATATGATAATGCAGAGGGTAACGCCGGAAGTGCTGCAATGGCAAAAGCATGTTGGCCTCATTGGATTAAGATTCCTCACATGATGTGGACTAGCTATACATCTTCGATGAATATTCGTGGTGATGTTTCTTTTTGGGGATCATCATATACTACTAGTCACACAAATGGCAAAAGCTATTCTGGTTACTATGGTGTATTGCGTCAAGGTGTCCCCGGATTCCTTGTAGAAGGATATTTCCACACCTATCAACCTGCTCGCCACAAAGCGATGAACTGGGATGCCTGCCGTTGGGAGGGAGAAGCTTATGCAAGAGGTGTGAATGACTATTTCGGAATCGGATATAAAGAATCTTACGGAACAATTTATGGTGTTCTTCGTGATGCAGAAACGACATTTACTCACACTTACTATACCCCGAATACAAATACGCTTGATAAATATTTGCCTATCAACAACGCTACTGTAACACTTAAAAACAGCAGTGGTGAGGTTGTTCAAACATACAAAACTGATGATGAATATAACGGAGTCTTCGTGTTTAACAAAGTTGCTCCAGGTACTTATTCAATCGTATATTCTCACCCTGACTATAAAGATTTGACAGAAACAGTTGTTGTTACTGCTAATGAAACTGTATTCCCAACTCCTCAAATCTCTACATCAACTGAGCAAATCCCTGTACGTGGACACTATGCTTATGATTTGACTTCTTCTCAAAATGGAGATAACTACACCTTGAAATTTAAATCAACAGGTGCTATAGAAAAAGGGCTGATTATATTTACAAATACATCAACAGGTGCTACTCAATCTATTTCAACAGGTGCTATCAAAGCAGGCGAAAATAGTGTAACAGTTAATGCTAAATCTCTTGGCGAAAATGCTACATTCTCATGGGCTGTAGCTCTTGATAACCCAAAGAGTACAGGTGTTGAGCTAATTTACTCAGATAATTCAATAGTCTATAGCAATGGCTCAAATAATGCTCGTATCGGTGTTGCAATTGACCGTGATGAGACAAGTGCTAACTTCGGTACTATCTATGCAATGACTGCAATGGGACAAGGTCTCCAAAAATATAACCCTGACTTTACAAAGAATGGTTCAAAGGTTATTACCGGTCTCTTTGGTAAAGATACCGATGCTTCGACAAGCTCAAACAAATTCTATCGTTCTAATCGCTTGGAAGTATATAAAGGTAAAGTTTATATTGCTAACTATGCAAACTATAGCACCGGTATTTGGGAATATGATCCTGCAACCGGAGCATCTCCCAAGAATATTTCCGGAACAACATATTATGAACGAGCAGTAGCCTTTTATGGCGAAGGCTCAAGTCGCAAGGCATTCAGTTCTCACGAAAATAATCTTCAACGATTTGATATAGGAACAAATAGCTCATGGACATCAGGAAGCCCAACAATGAGTTATACCACAGCCGGTATTATGGATAATGGCGATGGTGATATAATTGTTACTGACAATGCTATTATAGTATCACAAACTCGATTCTCAGGAAATAACGCGAGCCAAAATCCGGCATTTGCGGTGTTAAGCTATGATATGGGCCTATTATATAAGTCAGATGTGCTTTCATCTTCTCTCAACGGCTCAGAAAATGGAGGTATGGCTTTAAGTGCTGATAAGAAAACATTTGCTATTGCCAACTCATATAGTAGTTCAGGTAATGCCGGTGTTCGTGTTCAAGTTTATGATGTTACTTGGAACGGAAGCACTCCGGCGTTTATTCATAAATATGCAATACCATTGGATGGAACATATCGTGTTGACCAAATGGAATTTGATAAAGCTGATAACCTTTATATTGCTTCTCAACAAAAAGGACTTCTTGTATATACAATCAAGAACCCGGCTCGTCAAACAGTTACTACTGCGACAACAACTATTAAGGGCGTTGTGGATCCTGCCGTTCGTGGACATTTTGCTTATGACCTCAAGATGACTCAAAATGAAAGTGATTATACTTTAACATTTAAATCGACAGGTGCAGTAGAATCGGCTTCAGTTGTTCTCACACCAATAACATCAGGAGCCGAAGCGGTTACCATAGAGATAGATGATGTTGTTGCCGGAGAAAATACATTTGTTGTTGATGCTACAACGCTTGGAGTGGGTGTTAAATATAATTGGGCTATAGCTCTTGACAACCCTGCAAGCCCATCAGTGGAGCTCATGTATTCCGACAATTCAATCATTTACAATAATGGAACAAATGATGCACGCATCGGATTGGCAATTGATAAAGATGTAACAAGTGCCAATTTTGGAACTATCTATACGATGACAGCAATGGGACAAGGTCTCCAAAAATATACTCCTGACCTATTAAAGAACGGCTCAAAACTCTTGACAGGAATGTTTGGCGCTGACACCGATGCCTCAACAAGTACAAACAAATATGTTCGTTCAAATCGCATGACTGTTAACAGCGGTAAAGTATATATAGCCAACTATGCAAATCAAAACTCAGGTCTGTGGGTATATGATCCAAGTGGTACAACAGCAACACTATTCCTTCCCGGATTCTATGAACGTGCCGTTGCATTTTCCGGTGCGGGAGCTAATCGCGTGATGTATGTTAGTCATGAAAGTAATTTCCGCTATTATAATATAGGCGCTAATGATTCTTGGAGCGGAGATCCAACAGGAACTTATACAACAAATATGATAAATGGCGATGGTGATATCATCGCAACAGATAAAGGTATGTTTATCTCACAAAACCGTTTCACCGGAAATAATACTTCAGATGTTCCTGTATTCCAATTTGTTGGTAAAAACAGCGGTACAGTAACATTTACTTCAAATGTATTATCTTCTACATTGACAGGCTCACAAAGTGGTGGTATGGCAATTAGCAATGACCTATCGACATTTGCAATTGTTGATGCACAAGGCGATGCAAATGTCCAAGTTTATGGAGTGTCATGGAGTGGAGAAACACCATCATTTACTCATAAATATTCAATCCCATTAGTAGGAACTAAACAAGTTGACCAAATGGCATTTGACTATGCCGGTAACCTTGTAATTGCTTCGCAACAAAAGGGGTTATTGGTATATGCAATAAAAACAGATGCACGCACAACAAGCACTCCGGCAAACACTTCATTAGTAATTGAAGGTGTTGCTAAACCTGTTGTATATCCTGAATCTCTATATCTATGCGGCAGTTTGAAAGCAACAGACGGACAATTGAATTCTGAATATAGCGGAGCGATTCTAAATTCTACTGATGAGGGCGTTTACACAATTGAAAGTGTAGAATTAGTTGGCGCATGTACCGAAGAAGGTCAAGAACCTCAAAAATATGCACAATTCCTATTTAATGCAACAACCGGTACCTGGGATGACGTTAATGCTAATCTCCGTTATGGCGCAGCAGAAGCCGATACACCTATAGTATTGGGCGAAGAAATGGATGTCATTGAAGGAGCAAATGTATGGAAGGTTGAGCCAGGAATCTATAAGATGATTATAAGTGTGAAGGATATGGTGTTGATTGTTTCAAAAATTTCCGATGGAATAGAAAATATCAATGCTGATTATAATAATGCTCCTGTTTACTACAACCTTCAAGGTATCGAAGTTACTAACCCGGCTAATGGTATCTACATCATTAAACGTGGCAACAAAGTAACAAAAGAATACGTTAAGTAAAGTCGAAAAAGTAAAAATGAAAGATGAAAGTGGAAAAATAAATTGTTTGACACTATTCTAAAATAAGCAAGCGCCTGCTCCCCGAGCAGGCGCTTGTTGTGTTTCATATACATGCTTCTGTCTAAGTCTTTGATTATCAATAAAACAAGCTGCTCCACTAGATTAGGGGAGCAACTTAACATGGAAGTTCTCAGCCTAAGGTAGGAGAACCTCACAGAGCTCACGAGTGAGCGAGCAGGGTATGTCGGCTTGCCGGTGCCCGATTGCGAGACTCACCGTAACATTGTCCGGCGGAGCCGGGAGGAGGTATGAATCGCATGTTTTCCTTTCTGCTTTTTCAATTTTGAGTTCACCTCTTTTATTTTTCCTTTTTCCTTTTCCCCTTTTTAGAAAAAAGCATTATCTTTACAAAAATATTTTGAGTTACTATGATAAAACGTTTCCTTGTGTGTCTGTGTGTGGGACTTGCCGGTGTGATGATGTCGGCAGGCGACCGGTCATGGGAGGAGATGCAACAAAATCAATCGGCACAAGTGGAACGTGCTGAAATGGAGCAGATTGAGGTATCGGTAAAAGATGGATATGTCTATATCAACACTCCTCGCAAAGTAACAGTGAAAATATTCTCAATTTTAGGACAATTGATTTCTCAAGAGGAAATTCCTGCCGGCAGTTACCGCATGCGCATTGCTTCGCGCGGCATCTATATTCTCAAAGCCGGACCGGTAACACGCCGCATTACAATTTAATTCATAAAAACTATATTTTACTCGAACATAATTTTTTGTGGTTTAGAAAATTATGTGTAACTTTGCCACGCAAATTTTAGACCATATAAAGTCTAACTTATTAATTAACCTATTTATTAACCTATTTAAATGACTGAATTAAAAAATTCACCCATCGAAGATTTCGATTGGGATGCCTACGAAAAAGGCGAAACTCAAGGCGAAAAATCTCGTGAGGAACTTACAAAAACTTACGACGAATCGCTAAACACCGTTAAAGACAAAGAAGTAATCGAAGGTACTATCATCGCGCTTAACAAACGCGAAGCAGTAGTTAACATCGGCTACAAGAGCGACGGTATTATCCCTGTAAATGAATTCCGTTACAACCCCGACCTCAAAGTGGGCGATGTTGTAGAAGTGTTCATTGAAAACCAAGAAGACCGCAAAGGTCAACTTATCCTCTCTCACAAGAAAGCTCGCGCTACTCGTTCATGGGATCGTGTTAACGCTGCTCTCGAAAATGACGAAATCATTAAGGGTTACATCAAGTGCCGCACTAAGGGTGGTATGATTGTTGATGTATTTGGCATCGAAGCATTCCTTCCAGGTTCACAAATCGATGTTAAACCTATCCGCGACTATGACATGTTCGTTGACAAAACAATGGAATTCAAAGTCGTTAAAATCAATCAAGAATTCAAAAACGTTGTTGTTTCACACAAAGCTCTTATCGAAGCCGAACTTGAACAACAAAAACGTGAAATCATCGCTAAGCTCGAAAAAGGTCAAGTACTTGAAGGTACAGTTAAGAACATCACTCCTTACGGTGTGTTCATCGACCTTGGTGGCGTAGATGGTCTTATTCATATCACAGACCTTTCTTGG
>JAFXGB010000118.1 GCA_017520235.1 Muribaculaceae bacterium
TCCATGGCACCATGCATATAATAGGGGCTTTTTTATCTCCTTTTTCGTTGAGGAGGTCGGGGCTTGTTTCGACGCGAGCTACATCCCATAATCCGCTATTAATGAATGCTTGTAATAATGAACAGCCACCCTCTACCAATAGAGATGTAATTCCGGATTTGTATAGTATACACAAGTAGTCATTAATAGATGCATTTTTATTTATTTTAATCCATTGAATGTTATGATAAATATCATCTCTTTTGTGGGTAGAGAGGTATATGGGGTTGTGCTTAAATATCTGAGCATCAGAAGGGATTCGTGCGCGTCTATCTGCAATGACAATAACTGGATTTTGTCCACTCCACATCCTGTTATTTAGCCGAGGATTGTCTCTAATTATGGTCTCGCTACCCACCATTATCGCATCGTGTTGTGCGCGTAACTTATGAACGAGCATTGATGTTGTTTCGGTTGAGAATTTAGCGGGAAACTCATCAATATTTCGAATGATATCCATATATCCATCTTGGCTTTGTGCCCATTTTAAGGTAACAAAAGGTCGTTTAAAAGAGTGTGCTGTTATAAAGTGAGGGTTAAGAGCTTTGCACTCTTCTTCTAAAACTCGTGTGATTACATTTATTCCTGCCTCTTGAAGCATTTTGACTCCACGACCACTCACTTTTTCAAATGGGTCAAGACTACCAATAACAACATTCGGGATTTTGCTGTCTATAATCAATTGAGCGCATGGAGGCGTTTTCCCATGGTGAGAACATGGCTCTAACGTAACGTATATTGTGGATTGAAGAAGAATTTCTTTGTTTTTGACTGATGCAATGGCATTTACTTCGGCATGACCTTCTCCGTAGCATCTATGGTAGCCTTCGCCAACTATTTGCCCTTCATAAACAATAACTGCTCCCACTATTGGGTTAGGGGAGGTGCTTTCAATGCCGTTTTTAGCCAATTGAATGGCGCGACGCATATATTTTTCTTCAATAACCATACAATAATTATAAAAAAATAAAGTCCTCAAATCATTTGATTAGAGGACTTTCGTACTCGAAGCGGGACTTGAACCCGCACAGCCGCAATGGCCAAAGGATTTTAAGTCCTTCGTGTCTACCATTCCACCATTCGAGCAGCCTATATTCATCAAGTATGCACTATGACGAAATGCGATGCAAAGATATTATGAAAATTCGGAATATGCAAAATAATCCAACTTAAAATTTACCGAGTGATAATGTATCCACCCATTTGAGCTGGATTTACTTTGTAGCGTTGTAGTCCATAGTTGCGAGAAAGTGCTTCTCCTGAAATTGGGGCTCCGTTGTTTTCGCATACATCGAAGCGTGAATGACATTTAGGACAATATGCTTCAAAGGTCTGTGGGTCTATGGATAATCTGATATTATTCTTAGCTTCTACCGGACAAGCTAAATCATAGGCTAATGGGGAATTGTAGTCATCGCCGGCGCGTCCCGATATTAGTAGCACACCTCCAAATCCTGTGTATGTCAATGCGGAGTATGGAAAATTGGCAGGAATACGATCTTGTTTGATGAATTGGCGATATTGCCCATATCCATGAACGCCATAAGTGTCCCATATAGCCTGGTTAGAAAAATCAATATAAACGGCTACTGGTGGAATTCTCTCATCATTGACGCTTTCGCATGATGTGATCATGCAAAAAATCAGCAATAATGCTCCACATTTTGCAATCCAACTCATAAATTGAGGCTATTTCTGATTTAGGAGATTATCAAAGGCTTTGTGATAAACTTCAAAATTAAATTGCTTTAATGTTGAGTAGAATAGGTCGGCTATCTTATCGTTACAAGGATTTCCTATTGAGCCTTCGTGGGTGTGGCTAACTGTTTCTTGAGGTGTGAATTCACCGCGCTCAATGGCAAGTCCCACTTGTTTATATGCATCTCTGAAAGGAACACCATCTAAAGCCAATCGATTAACCTCTTCAACAGAGAACATTAACTCGTAACGTTTGTCATCAAGAATTTTTTCATTGACTTTGATTTGCGACATCATTGCATTTACCATATGTAGGATTGAAATGATTTCATCAAATGCGGGGAGGAAATTTTCCTTAATTAGTTGTAAGTCTCTGAAATAACCTGATGGAAGATTATTTGTAATCAATGTAATCTCATAGGGGAGAGCTTGTAGTTTGTTGCACTTAGAACGTGTTAATTCAAATACATCGGGGTTTTTCTTGTGAGGCATTATTGATGAGCCTGTCGTATATTCGTCAGGGAGCTTGATAAATCCGAAGTTTTGAGAATTGAACATACATGCATCAAAAGCGAGCTTTGATATTGTTGCGGCAACATTGGCAATTGCTTGAGACACGATGCGTTCGGTTTTCCCTCTTCCCATTTGGGCATAGACTACATTGTAATCCATAGAATCAAATCCAAGTAGATTTGTTGTCATAGAACGGTTTAGCGGGAATGATGAGCCATATCCTGCAGCTGAACCAAGCGGATTGCGGTTGCTTATTTCGTAAGCAGCACGCAATATAGTGAGGTCATCGGCAAGTGATTCGGCGTATGCGCCAAACCACAATCCAAAAGAAGAAGGCATTGCTACCTGAAGATGAGTATATCCTGGTAGCAACACGTCCTTATATTTATTGCTTTGAGCAATTAGCGTATCAAACAGCGTGGTTATTGCCTTTGTTAAATCTTCGATGCGAGAGCGAATGAATAACTTAAGGTCAACAAGTACTTGGTCGTTGCGAGAGCGACCTGAGTGTATTTTTTTCCCGACATCACCCAATCGGCGGGTTAGCATCAGTTCTACTTGGGAATGAACATCTTCAATGCCTTCTTCTATGATGAAATTACCACTTTCAGCAATTTTGTATATTTCTCGAAGTTCGGCTAATAATAATTTTAGTTCATCTTCGGTTAATAAACCTATTGATTGAAGCATTGTGATGTGAGCCATTGAACCAAGAATATCGAAGGGCGCAAGATATAAATCCATTTCTCTATCCCTTCCGACAGTGTAGGTTTCAACATCGTGGTCAACGGTTACGCTTTTTTCCCAAAGTTTAGATGCCATTTTTTCTTGATTAGTTGTTGCAGATAGTGATAATAAGTTCGTTGAATTTTTCTGCTGCTTCTTGCATTTTGCTTCCAATCAGAGGACGGAGCATTGCCGGAATTTCAACATCGATCACGCTTGTAATTTCTGTCTCAGTATCAGATTTGCTCGACAAATTAACTGCTAAGGTTAATGGAACAGGTGATTTTGCGGCAGAAAATACGAGACGAGAAGGAGCGGTGCGCTCAATTACATTAAATTGTATTTCTCCCACTTGAGGAGTGTTTAGTGTAATAGAGTCTTCAGTAAATTTTAAATCTCCAATCTGCTTTTTTTGCTCTTCAGGAATAGAATTAATTCTTTCTTGAAATGCCGATATATTTGTCAAACGTTGGAAGGCCTCATTAGCTGACGTTTGAATTGTTGCCGGTTTGCTTGAATATTTAGCCATTAAAAATGAATTATTTGTTAGGAACCCAAATAGAAGGATCTTTACGCCATTCTTTCAATGTCTCGATATCCTTTTCTTTAATATAGTTAGTTTCTAAAGCAGCTTCAAGCATTGAATTATAGTTGCTGAGGGTGTATAATGTAACTCCTGCTTCTTTGAATTTTTCAACAGCGATGGGGAAGCCGTAAGTGAAAATAGCTGCCATACCCACAACTTCACAGCCTGCAGCACGAATAGCTTCAACTGCTTTAAGACTGCTACCTCCTGTTGAGATGAGGTCTTCGATGACAACAACTTTTTGTCCGGGTTTTAGATTACCTTCGATGAGGTTTTCAAGACCATGATCTTTAGGGGTAGAACGTACATATACATAAGGGAGACCTAATGTATCAGCAACAAGTGCGCCTTGAGCGATAGCTCCGGTTGCAACCCCTGCAATTGCGTCAACATCTTGGAAATTTTCCATAATGATGCGACAAAGCTCAACTTTGATGAAGCTACGAACATCGGGATATGACAATGTTTTGCGATTGTCAGTATATATTGGTGAATTCCAGCCTGATGCCCACACAAATGGGTTTTCTGGTTGAAGCTTGATAGCACTGATTTTTAGTAACTTTTCAGCTAAGATGCGATCTAATTGTTTCATGATAATATATTATTATGTGTAAAGATAATGCAAAGTTAGTGTAAGATGCGAATAATTGCAAATATTTAGAGGAATAGCTACATTTGTGAAATGAATTATTTGCTTAGGATTAAAATAATATGGTTTTGGCTAAAAAGTCGAAAATTCTACTAAAATAGGATTTGTATTGGGTTATGATTAAACCTTTTGGTGTATAATTGTTCTAAAGAGAAAAATAAACCTCTAAAATTAAATTACAATGAGACGATTTATTAGAAGTATTACAATAGCATTCATGTGTGGAATATTGGTAGTTCCCATGGTTGATGCTCAAGAACGTCGAGGCTCACGAGGCTCACATCGCACAGAAAGTACTACATCAGGACGTCGATCTACATCAGGACGTCAGAGCACGAGTCGTAGTAATAATGGTGGAAACTCACAACGAGGAACTAAAAGCAATGGTGCGCCATCAAGCCGTAGCTCTCGACCTAATAAGGGGACTTCTAATAATCAACGTCCTCAAGGCGGAAGAACTCAACCCGGGCAGGTAAATCAACCGGGTGCAAATTCTCAAAGAGTAAATAACAATCGAGGAAATCGACCTGGACAAAGACCGGCTTATGGACAACAACGCCACAATCGTCCTCCACGAGTGGTTCCACAGGCAAGACCGCACCGTCCTCCTCACCATCATTATCACCGCCCTGTGCCGCCACCATCATTCCGCCCTCATCGTGGATGTCCTGTCCTTCGTGGAATACTAGGGTTGACATTTGGAACAACAATAAATATTTCGTTGAATTATTTGCTAAATGGAGGTTATGTAGTGGATAGCTATACCAATGATGTAGTTTATTTGCGTAATGTGAATGAGATGTCTTTTCTTTGGCCTGATGCAACACTTTATTATGGCACTAATGGCTTGATTGGTTCGCAATTCTCTTATTCAACCAACTACTATGACCGCACTCGTTATAATCAAATATATTCTACATTTGTAACTCGCTATGGCGCTCCGGTGAATTATCAAGCAGTGAACAATGGATATATTGCTACATGGTTTGGTTATGACAATGGCTACATTTCATTAGAGTTCAAACCTGTGTATGGAGCAGGAGGACACCTGCGGTACTACACTACCCTCAGCTTCGGACTATAACAATAAGACAAAAAGCCTGCGAAAATTAATCTCGTGGGCTTTGTTTTAATAAATATATAGTAAAACATAACATTCTAAAACAAAATCATTATTTTCCACTTGGTCTTGTCAAGAGTTGTGGTCTCGAGTAAAATTAGTGTAATAAAAAGGCTGGGAATTAATATCTTTTTAATAATGGGATTGCTAGTTATTCATTGTTGATTTATGTTTTTGTTAAAAATTAAATAATCAACCAACGATGAAAAAAATTAACATTCTGATATGGTTAATATTGTTATCAGTATTCCAGATTAAAGCATCAGGAAATTCATATGAATTAGTAGTATGGACACACTTAGGAGACCGAATCGGCTATTCTCTCGATGAGCAACCTAGAGTAACGCTAGAATTGGAGAGTCTAATTGTTTCAACGATTAAGACGAAAGTAGAGTATTCATTAGATGATGTTCGTAAGTATACCTTGAATAAAAATGATGTTACTGGAATTGACGAGGTTAAGCAATTGATGCCTATAATGAAATTTAATAGTAATACATTAACATTTACATTTACAGGTTGTATTCCGGGAAGTAAAATTAAAATAATGTCGGTTAATGGGATAAATATGTGTACATTACAGGCTGATAATAACGGATATATTCAAACAGATATAAGTGCCTTGTCTTCAGGAATGTATTTAGTAGTAACATCAAGTATAACATATAAAATTATCAAATAATGAGAAGAGGAATATTGTTAGTGGTAGTCTGCTTAAGTATATTTTCAGCAATATCTGCTACAGCCCAAGGAGTTATTGTGCATAAAAGTGATGGAACAAAAATCGCTGTTATGAGTTCTGAATTGGATAGTATCACGGCTTATGCGAAATGGATTGATCATGAAGCAGGAATTTCATTGAAACAGGAGGTTGACCTCGGCTTGTCTGTAAAATGGGCAGGTTGGAATGTTGGCGCCTCATCTCCTGAAGAGTATGGCGGTTATTATGCTTGGGGCGAAACAGAAGAAAAGTCTGATTATTCAGAGGATACCTATAAATATCTTTGTGATGAAGATGGTGATGGTGTCAAAGAGTATGTTAATATCGGCAACAATATTAGTGGAACGGAATATGATGTGGCTCGTCAGAAATGGGGCGGTAGTTGGCGTATGCCTACGAAAGAAGAATTTAATGAACTCCTTTCAAAATGTACATGGACCTGGATGACCTATAAGGGTATAAATGGATATAAGGTTACTGGTCCAAATGGGGATTCAATTTTCCTTCCTGCAGTAGGTAGTTTCGTCTATACAACAGGTGCGGGTATAGGAGAGACAGCGGTTTTTATTGGAGCGGGACGTTGTACGAGGGCTACAGCGACCACGCATGCGCATGGTACAACTCTTCTATAGAGGTTAGAGCATCCTCGACTTCTACTACAACCGTTTCTCCGGTTTTGCGGTGCGTCCCGTCAAGTAACGAGCGCAAAGCGCGAGTGATTTAAATTATTGAGGGCGACTAAATTTTAGTCGCCCTCTTTTTTGTTATTATATAAGATGTTTTTATTTGTCGAGGTTTTCAGAACAGCCTACCTTGCAAAGGACAGCGGCATCAAGAACTGCCATTGTGGTGAGGTTGATTATGTCACGCACTGATGAGTCAACGCTAATGAAGTGTACAGGCTTGTTCAACCCGATTTGGATAGGACCAATAGCCTCGCCAAGTCCCATTTCAAGCATCATGCGATAAGCAGTTTTAGCGGCACTCAGGTTAGGGAAAATCAATGTGTTAACATCTTTCCCATTAAGTTTATTGAATGGATAGGCCTTGTCTCTTAGCTCTTTGTTGAGTGCATAATGTACTTGCATTTCACCCTCAATTGGTAATTCGGGGAATTGTTCTTGCATTTTGGCAACAACATTATGAGCCATGCGACTTTCGTTATCTGTATTAGAACCGAAATTACTGAAAGAAAGCATAGCCATTATAGGCTCGTGGGCATAGTATTCAACGGCATATTTAGCCAAGCGAGCTATGTCATAAAGAGTCTCTTCGTCTTTAACGTCGTTGATAGTTGTGTCGGCAAGGAAATATGTTCCACGCTTAGTGTTCATGATGTGCATTGTTGCAAAATGATTGTAGCATGGGCGTATTCCGACGACTTCTTTAGCTATGTCTCCGGTGTTGTGACTACCAGAATATGTGCCGGCTATGATAGCATCAGCTTCGCCGGTTTCTACCATCATCATACCGAAGTAGTTGCGGTCAAACATCTTTTCAAGAGCTTCAGGATAAGTAACTCCACCACGTTGATGTTTTTCGGCAAATTTTGTTGCATATTTATTGCGGCGATCAGCTTCGCGGTCATGGCGAAGGTTGACAATTTCAATGCCTTCGATGCTGAGACCAAGACGTGTCGCACGTTTTTGTATCATTTCTTCATTACCGAGTAATACAGGAATACATATTCCTTCATTTGCAGCAGAAACAGCCGCGCGCAACATGTTATCGGTGTTAGCTTCAGAGAATACGACACGTTTAGGATTGCGTTTAGCTTCTTCGGTAAAGCGGCGCATGAGCTTGTTGTCGCTACCCATCAAGTGGCGAAGTTTGTCGTTGTATGCTTCCCAATCTGTTATAGGGCGAAGGGCAACTCCTGATTCCATTGCTCCACGAGCTACAGCAGGTGCGACAGTTGTAATCAGGCGTGGATCAAGTGGTTTAGGTAATATATAGTCAGGCCCAAATTTGAGGTCTGTCATATTGTAGGCTGCGTTTACAACCGAAGGAACCGGCTGTTTTGCGAGTTCTGCAATAGCGCGAACAGCAGAAAGCTTCATGGCTTCGTTGATAGCAGTCGCACCACAATCAAGAGCACCGCGGAAGATATAGGGGAATCCCAATACATTGTTGATTTGGTTGGGATAGTCAGAGCGTCCGGTAGCAAAAATCAAGTCAGGGCGAGATGCGATAGCTTTGTCATAGGCAATTTCAGGATCAGGATTTGCAAGGGCAAATACGATAGGATTTTTTGCCATTGATTGTACCATTTCAGTAGTAACCACATCTTTAACGGATAGACCCAAGAATACATCGGCATCTTTCATCGCTTCTTCAAGAGTATTGATGTCGCGATCGGGTGCAAATTCTTGCTTTTGCTTGTTTAGGTCGGTGCGTTTTTTGTTGAGAACACCTTTACTGTCACACATTACAATGTTTTCAGGTTTGATGCCCAATGCAATATAAAGTCGTGTACAAGAAACGGCAGCAGCGCCTGCGCCATTAACAACAAGGCGAGCTTCTCCGATTTTTTTGCCTTGGATTTCAAGAGCATTCAAAAGTCCGGCAGCCGAGATTATGGCAGTACCATGTTGGTCATCGTGCATTACAGGTATGTCGCATTCTGCTTTTAGACGATTCTCTATTTCGAAACATTCGGGAGCTTTGATGTCTTCAAGGTTGATGCCACCAAAAGTAGGAGCAATAGCTTTTACGATTTGAATGAATTTTTCGGGATCTTTTTCGTTTACCTCAATGTCAAAACAATCTATTCCTGCAAAAATTTTGAATAGTAGAGCTTTCCCTTCCATTACAGGTTTTCCTGCCATAGCACCAATGTCGCCAAGACCAAGAACGGCTGTTCCATTAGAAATTACAGCAACGAGATTGCCTTTGTTGGTATATTTGTAGGCATCTTGAGGATTTTGTTCTATTTCAAGGCATGGATATGCCACGCCGGGAGAATAAGCTAATGCGAGGTCGTTTTGTGATGAATATGGTTTTGTAGGGATGACCTCTGTTTTGCCTGGTTTACCTTCAAAGTGGTAATCCAAAGCCATTTCTTTTGTAACTTTTGGCATAATTGTTTTTCTTAGAATCTTGTACTTACTATTAGAACAATATATAATGTTATTGTCGTTTTTGAAAAATTAGGTGCAAATGTAATAATAATAAATCTAATTGCGTTATGATTTTTGTGATTATTTTAATAAAATGTTGTGTTTTAGTAATAAAGTTTAAGAAAAAGAGATTATTGTTTGGTAAAATATGGCAAATTGTAAGTTATGATAGTGTGGCATTTGATGTGATTTATGTGAAAATATTATCAAAATAGTATAGTGAAATAAAGAATTCATTTTACCTTTGTGTAAAAATATATTATAAGCATGTTAGAATTAAGTGAAATATATCGTGCAGCTCATGTGTTGAAATCAGTAGCTCGACACACCGATTTGATTGCATCGCCAAAGATTAATCCATTAGGACAGATTTATTTGAAGCCTGAAAATCTTCAATATACAGGTTCATTTAAATTGCGTGGAGCTTATTACATGATTTCTCAACTGACAGATGAGGAGAAGGCCAAGGGTGTTATAGCTTGTTCTGCTGGAAATCATGCTCAAGGTGTAGCATTGGGTGCTACTCGCAATGGTATTAAATCACTTATTTGTCTTCCTGCCGGAGCTCCAATTTCTAAGGTAGAAGCAACAAAAGGTTATGGAGCAGAAGTATGTTTAGTTCCCGGAGTGTATGATGATGCTTATAAAAAAGCATTGGAATTGCAAGCTAAATGTGGATATACATTGGTGCATCCGTTTGACCATCCGCAAGTTATAGCAGGTCAAGGAACGATAGGTCTTGAAATATTAGAAGATATGCCTGATGTAGATGCTGTTGTCGTACCAATTGGGGGCGGTGGCTTGATATCGGGTGTTGCTTTTGCTATAAAATCACTAAATCCGAGTGTTAAAATCTATGGTGTACAAGCCGAGGGTGCTCCAAGTATGGTGAAATCTATTGAAAATGGGCACATTTTGAGACTTTCTGATGTCTCAACAATTGCTGATGGTATTGCGGTAAAGGAGCCTGGCGTAAATACATTTGATTTGTGTCAAAGGTATGTAGATGAAGTCGTTACGGTTTCAGAAGATGAAATAGCAGCCGCAATACTTGCTTTGATTGAACAACAAAAACTTGTAGCAGAGGGTGCTGGTGCAGTATCGGTTGCAGCAGCGATGTTCAATAAAATACCTATTGAAGGTAAGAAGGTCGTGTGTGTGGTTTCTGGCGGAAATATAGATGTAAATTTCTTGAATAGGGTAATTACTCGTGGGTTGACTAAAAGTGGACGCAATTGTTCGTTTACAATTAAGCTTTATGACAAGCCTGGACAATTGTCGGCAGTTTGTAGCATTATAGCTCGTCTTGGGGGTAACATCATATCTGTAAATCACGAGCGAACAAATGCCGGTACTCACATTACAGGTTGCACAATCAGAGTAACATTAGAGACAAGAAACGTGGATCACATTGCTACAATTTTAGCAGGATTGACCGATGCAGGTTACGAAGTAATCGATTAGACAAAAAGGGAATTTTTCTGATTGAGTAATGGTATAAAGCGCTTATATTTCGCTAAAAAGTGGAATATATTGGCGCTTTTTGCTATTTTAAACATTGTGAGTTACTCTATAAGAGTAATATGTTGTAAATTTGTATCCGATTTTTTTTTAAAAACAAATAATATTTATCCATAATCATAAATTTATGAGATTTCTAACTATTAAAGCAACGCTTTTAGCTTTGGCGATTGCATCTCCGATGTGTGTGTTTTCTCAAGAGATTGCGACATCTGACACGCTTGCACTATCGCTTGATAAATGTATTGCTATTGCGCTAAATGAGAACCCAACCATTAAGGTTGCCGACATGGAAATTGAACGTGTTGATTATTCTAAAAAAGAGATTATAGGACAATTATTGCCCACAATCAGTTTTGATGCATCATATAATCGCACAGTTGAGAAACAGGTGGCATATATGAATATGGATGCATTTAAAGGATTAGGAAGTTTAGGTGGTTCTTCTACAGAAGAAGGTTCTAATGAAGAATCTTCAAGTAAAAGCAAGAGTGGAGGTGGAATAAAAATGGGATTGGATAACTCTTATTCTTATGGCTTTTCAGCTGCGATGCCTTTAATCGCTCCTCAATTGTGGAAATCATTGAGCTTGAGCAATAGTCAAATCCTTCAAAACGTAGAATCGGCACGCAAGTCTCGATTGGCATTAATAAGTCAAGTGAAGAATGCTTATTATGCGTTGTTACTTGCTGAGGATTCTTATAATGTGATTCTTGATAGCTATGAAAATGCTAAGTTTAATCACGAAGTATATCAAAAGAAATATCAAGTGGGAGCAGCATCAGAGTATGATGTGTTGCGTTCTTCTGTAGCAATGAAAAATGTTGAGCCAGAACTCGCTCAAGCTGAAATTGCGATTAAACAAGCCCGCTTGCAATTGGAAATTTTGATGGGAATGGATGTAACAATCCCCATTAAAACAACAACAAAACTCGCTGACTATGAGAATACAATGTATGACAATACATTGTCATTGAGTCGATCAATCGTTGATAACAGTGATTTGCGCATGTTGGATATTCAGACAAAGACATTAAAAGATGCATTGTCGGTACAGAAGATGTCATTGTTGCCAACTCTCGCTCTTGTTGCAAATTATAATTGGACATCTTCAACAAATGGCACTCCATTTAAAAATATAATATGGAGTCCTTATTCTGTTGTTGGTTTAACTTTATCAGTTCCTATTTTCCAGGGTGGACAGCGTTATTCTCGTATTAAACAAGCCTCTATTCAAGTTCAAGAAATGAAATGGCAACGTGAAAATCTTGAACGCACATTGAATATGCAGGTTGATGTTGCTATTGATAATATTCAAATGAATGTGAAGCAAATTGCTACAAGTTCAGAGAGTGTAGCTCAAGCCGATAAGGCCCATTCTATAATGGAAAAAAGCTTTGAAATAGGTGCAGCATCTTATCTCGATTTGAGGGATTCAGAACTTGCACTCACTCGTGCTCGTCTTGCGTATTATCAATCAATATATAATTACCTTGTGGCAAACAGCAATCTTGAACTATTGCTTGGCAATGCCGATATTGAGAAGTATTCTAATTTGAACGAATAAAATTTAAAAGAACAATTATATCATGCACTCAAAGAAAGCTATTATCAGAACATTTTCATCAGTGTGTTTCGCTGTTGCTCTTGCAGCATGTGGCTCAGGTGAAAAAGAAGCCGCAACAACAGAAGTTGTTGAAGAACTTCCCAAAGTAGAAATTCAAAAAGTCTATTCACAAGATGTGGATCAAGTTGCTGAATATACTGCAACTGTAGAAGCATATAAAACTAATAACATCACTACATCAACACCTAATCGCATAAAAGATATTCTTGTTGATGTAGGATATAAGGTCGCAAAAGGACAAAAAGTAGTTGTTTTGGATAATGTAAATATCGAACAACTAAAAGTGCGTCTTGATAATATAGAACGCGAATATAATCATGCAGTGGAACTATTAAACATTGGTGGTGGAACACAACAAGCTGTTGACCAGCTGAAAACAGAACTTGATGCAGCTCGTCGCCAATATGAAAATATGGTAGAGAATACTGTGTTAGTTTCTCCTATTAATGGTGTCGTTACTGCTCGTAACTATGATCCAGGCGATATGACAGGGGGGGACCCAATATTGACTATAGAACAATTGCGCCCAGTAAAAGTGCTCGTAAATGTATCGGAAGGAGAGTTTACAAAGGTGAAAAAGGGAATGAAAGTTGATATTAAGTTAGATGTATATGGAGATGAAGTCTTTACCGGTACAGTATCTTTAATACACCCAACTATTGATCCTGCAACTCGTACATTTACTGTTGAAATTGATATCATGAACAATGACGAACGTGTGCGTCCCGGAATGTTTGCTCGTGTCAGCATGAATTTCGGAACTTCACAGCATGTTGTTGTGCCTGATCGTGCTATTGTTAAGCAAACAGGTTCAGGTGATAAATATGTTTATGCCTATAAGGATGGTAAAGTATCATTTGATAAAGTAGAACTTGGTCAGCGATTGGATAATGCCTATGAGGTTATATCTGGAATAGAAGATGGTGCTGAAGTCGTAATTACAGGACAAACAAGACTTTCTAATGGTGCTGAAGTTGAGGTGTTAAAGAAATAATTTAGTTATTCATTATTTAAGAAAATAAAACAATGAGTATATATTCAAGTGCGGTGAAACGTCCCATCATGACCACGTTGTGTTTCGTGGCTATTACAATCATGGGGCTTTTCTCGTTGGCAAAATTGCCTATTGACTTGTTACCGGATATTGAGACCAATACAATATTGGTTATGACAACTTATGAGGGTGCGAGTGCTCAGGATATTGAACAAAACGTAACCCGTCCACTCGAAAATACCTTGAATTCAGTAGAACACCTAAAACATATATCATCAAAATCACGTGAAAATATATCTGTTATTACACTTGAGTTTGAGTTTGGATATGATATAGATGCTTTAACAAATGATGTGCGAGATAAACTTGACATGATTTCAAGTTATTTGCCCGATGATGTGCAGACTCCTATAATTTTCAAGTTTAGTACCGATATGATTCCCATTATGCTTCTTTCTGTTCAAGCTGAAGAGAGCATGCCTGGTCTATATAAGATCCTTGATGATGCTGTAGCAAATCCATTGGCGCGTGTTGATGGTGTGGGCTCGGTGTCTATTTCCGGTGCGCCGAAACGTGAAATACACATTTATGTAGATCCTGTGCGTCTTGAAGCATATAATCTATCGATTGAAACTATTTCTTCTTTGATTGCAGCA
>JAFXGB010000119.1 GCA_017520235.1 Muribaculaceae bacterium
CTCGAGCAAGTCTATAACCTTAATACCTGTATAAAGAATTTCTGTACCAATAGTTAGATCTTCAAAATCAGGTGCTGGTTGGTGGATAGGACGAAGATTCTCGCGTTCTAGTTCAGGAAGGTGGTCAATAGCCTCACCTATAACATTGAGCAAACGACCTTTTACCTGTTCTCCAGTAGGCACCGCAATAGGACGATCTAGATTATATACTCTCATACCACGTTGCAACCCATCGGTACTATCCATTGCCACACAACGCACAGTGTTTTCACCAATATGTTGTTCAACCTCGAGTACAAGCACTGATCCGTCGGGACGGTCTAATTTCAATGCAGTGTAGATGGGAGGAATAGTGTTACCTTCACCTTCAAACGTTACATCGACTACCGGTCCGATAACTTGGGCTATTTTTCCAAATTTGTCGCTCATATTCACGAAATCATCAGGTTTTTATAAATTCTTTTCAATGGTTTAGAAGTGCAATCCATAAACAATCACGAGCACCATCAATACCAAGTTAAACAAATTGATTGGAAGCAAATATTTCCATTCAAGGTTAAGCAATTGGTCGATACGCAAGCGTGGGAATGTCCACTTAAACCATATAATAACAAATGAAATTACAATAGCTTTGATTATAAACCACAATACAGATGGTATGTAGTCCATTATTTCATTAAATCCTTCCCATCCTGGGATGTGCAATGGCATCCATCCACCAAAGAATAGTAATGCAGCAACACCCGAAACGATGAATAGGTTCAAATATTCAGCTAAGTAGAAGAAACCGAAATGCATACCTGAGTATTCAGTGTGATAACCTGCAGTCAACTCACTTTCAGCTTCAGGAAGGTCAAACGGACCACGATTAGTTTCAGCAGTACCTGCTACAAGATAAATAACAAATGCGATAATAGCAGGAATATGTCCAGAGAAGATGAACCACAAATCTTTTTGTGCTTCAACAATACCTGTAACAGACATTGTTCCAGCAAATGCGACCATTGTCAATACAGATAATCCAATAGACAATTCGTAACTCACCATTTGAGCGCCTGAACGCAATGCACCGATAAGTGTAAACTTGTTGTTACTTGACCATCCGGCAAGCAAGATCCCAAGTACACCGATTGATGATACTGCAATCAAGAAGAAAATACCGATGTTGAAATCAATGATTTGCAAGCCATTACCCCATGGCAATACAGAGAATGACAACATTGAAGCAATAATCACCAAATAAGGAGCTAATGCAAACAAGAAACGGTCAACATTTTTCAATGTGATAATTTCCTTAATTAGCATCTTGAACATATCGGCAAATGATTGCAACAATCCCAAAGGTCCTACACGGTTAGGTCCAAGACGACATTGGAACGCTGCACACACCTTACGTTCAAAATAGATATAGAACAATGCTAATAGTGCATACACCAATAGGAGTGCAACACCTATTGCGACACATTCGATTGTTGTTGCGAGCCAGCCCGGCATTACCGATAGCAATAACTCATGAATCCAATTGGTTATAATTGATAAATCGTACATAATCTATTATAATTACTATATTATTCTTAAGTTTATCGGTCAATATCGGGAACAATGTAATCAAGTGAGCCTCCGATAGTGATAAGGTCGGCAATCTTGTAGCCTTGTGTTATGTGGTCAACAACATTTGCCAATGGCAAACATGGAGGAGCAAGTTTCAAGCGCACTGGAGATGCACCACCATCGCTCTCAATATATACGCCAAATGCGCCACGACAACCTTCTACCATTTGGAACCAACGACCTACAGGCAACTTGATTACTTTAGGTACTTTCACGCAATATTCTCCATCAGGAATATTATCGATTAATTGTTCGATAATCTTAGCTGATTGTTCCATTTCAGCAATACGCAATTTTGTACGAGCCATTGAATCGCCTTCAGTATATACTACTTCATCGAAATCAAGTCCGCCATAAATGCTATAAGGATGAGTCTTGCGCACGTCACATGCCCAACCTGATGCACGACCAGAAGGTCCTGTAACGCCATAAGAGATAGCATCTTCAAAAGAAAGATTACCTATATTTTCAAGACGACCCTTTGCAATTACGTTGCCAATAAATAATTCGTTATATTCTTTAATGTTTTTAGGCAATACAGCAAGAAGTTCTTTTACATCTTTCACGAAGTCTTCATGAAGGTCCTGCATTACTCCACCTATACAACCATAATTGAATGTCATGCGAGCTCCACATGTGCGTTCCATGATGTCAAGTATTTGTTCACGCACACGCAATGTATAGAACAACATTGTAGTAGCACCCAAGTCCATACAATATGTTCCAAGGAACAAACAATGAGAAGCGATGCGCGCCAACTCATCCATCAACACACGAATAACTTGTGCTCGACGAGAAATCTCTATCCCTAATGCTTTTTCATAAGCAATACACAAAGCGTGATGATAGTGGTGTCCAGAGAAATAATCCATACGGTCCATGAAATGAAGTGTTTGAGGATAAGTCAATCCTTCACACAATTTTTCAATACCGCGGTGGATATAACCTGAATAGAAATCGATTTTCTTGATTGTTTCGCCATCAACAGCTGTACGGAAACGTAATACACCGTGAGTAGCAGGGTGTTGAGGCCCTATGTTCACTACATAATCTTCGGGTTGGAAAATAGCAATTGTTTTCTTTTCAACATTACCATTTTCATCTTCAACATATGAATATGTTACATCTTCTTGTCGTTCGTTTTCGGTTGGCACAGGATTGTTTTCAGGACTCATATCGTAATCTTTACGCAATGGATATCCTTTCCAATCAATGCTCAAGAACAAACGACGCATATCGGGGTTATTAATAAAAATAATCCCGAAGAAGTCATACACTTCACGTTCAAAAGTTGTTGCAATTTTCCAAATATCAGAAACGCTATGAATCATAGGATTTTCGCGCTCTTCTGTTGCAACCTTAACTGAAATTTGGGTATTATATTTAGTAGAACTCAATTGATAAACACATCCGAATTTATCAACCCAATCCATCCCTATAATTGTAATAAGATGATCAAAATGCAAATCGGCATCTTCTTTCAAAAACTTTGCAAGATCATGCCATTTAGCATCGGGAATATTTACCAATAGTATTTCACCGTCTTCAAATGTAGCTTCGGGAAATTGTTTGGCGATTTTATCCTGAATATTTGCCATATCTAATATTATCTTTATCATATTAATTAATGTATGCTATGACTCTTAGTAATTCATTGATTCTTCAGGATGAGTGGCTAAGAAATCAGCAATTTTTTCTTTGCGGTTAACTCCACCAAAGAATTTCTCAACTTTCATCTTACGAGACAATTGCATAATAGAATAAATCATTGCTTCGGGACGAGGTGGACAACCTGGAAGATAAACATCGACAGGAACTATCTCATCAATACCTTTAACAACGTGATATGATTTACGGAATGGTCCACCTGAAATAGCACACCCACCACAAGCGATTACATATTTAGGTTCAGCCAATTGATCGTACAAACGGCGCATAACAGGAGCCATGCGGTGAACAATTGTACCTGCGACCATCATAAAGTCAGCTTGGCGTGGAGATGATCGAGCCACTTCCCATCCAAAACGAGCCATATCATAACGAGCAGCACCCAAAGATACAAACTCAATACCGCAACAACTTGTAGCAAATGTTAACGGCCAGATTGAGTTAGAGCGACCCCAATTTATTAGCTTATCAAATGAGCCAACAATAACATTTGTGCCATTTGCGCGTAATTCTTCAACGAGTTTTTCAATATATTCGTTGTCTTTCCATGCCTCATAAGGCATACTTTTGGTTGTTACTTCCATTCAAGTGCTCCTTTCCGCCAGGCATATACAAGGCCTAACACTAAAATTCCAAAAAATACTGCAATCGCTGTCAAACCATCTGCTCCAAGTGCTTTAACTTTTACCGCCCATGGAAACAAGAACACTGTTTCAACATCAAACATCAAAAACAAAATCGCATATAGATAATATCCGACTTTGAATTGAGCCATACTTTCGCCACGAGTTGGGATACCACACTCATAAGCCTCACCTTTTTGAGGGTTGAATGACCTTGGAGATAATAGTCCGGCCATCCACAACGCTGCTGCTACTAAAGCAACACCTGTAAGTGCCGCTGTTACTGCAAGCGTTGAACTTTGAATACCAAAAATTGCTAATGATACCATATATTTAAATCATTTTTATTTTTCATTCTGTAAGATATTAAACACATTTACGCATTCTATCACACTGATTCACACGCAAATACAGCAACAACGCGTTATTCAAACACGTTATTGCCCGATTTTTCTCATGCAAAGATAGTAAAATATTGTGTTTTATACACCTTAATATGACAATATTATTTTCTTTTTATTCAATTTATTTTACGATAAAATAAAGCGTGGCACGATAAATCACGCCACGCTTTATTTAAATTATTTTCATTTTACCCTAATACACTTCATAATTCAATGTCGCATTTACCATATAAGGTGTTATTATCACTTCATTTGAATCTGAGATTCGCTTTATATTACACTCAAAAGACAAATTCAACCCGGTAGAAAACACTCCTTCTCCATCCAAATTTGCTATTTCATAATTTGGATATGGAACATCATTAATCTCAGGTATTAGTTTTTCACTATTTAGCGAATAACCTACCCCGCTATTTATTCCAACAGCGATGCCCTTAAACACCATATCCAATGCAGGCATTCCTTGAGCAAATTTTGCCCCTGCGATTTTTAGCTGTGCTGTCAGTTCCTTATCAATGGTTAATTGATACATCGGTGTATTATTTGTAAATGGATTGCTTGAAGACCCACTTGTTACCGTTGTTTCCCCCATATATAGAATATGTTTCTGAACAGCAGTTACCTTAAATGCACTATTAACAATAAAATTTATATTTATAATCGGTTCATAATAGGCACCTACATAACGATCAAGAATTTCCACTTTAATACTATTAATAGTGTATTCAGGCATTTCCTTTCCATCCACAACAGGAATAACATCAGAAGCCTCAATAGTCTTGAATTTATTTTTTACATTCCACTTCAAGTCTTTCATTGTCATGCTTATAGCCGGCATCCCATCGGCAAACTTCACGTTATCAATCGTTATATCTGCTGTTAGAGCCGAATAATCAAATTCAAACTCATATCGTGGCGCATCAAATATTTTATATGAGCCAGACATAACATTATATACATGATGGAAACAATCACCATAATATTGTGTTGAACTTGGTCCTTCGGGATCATCAGCACATGACGCTAAAAACATAGTCGCAACAAGCGACAACAAAAGAGATTTAATTGTTTTCATTTTATTTTAGTTTTAAATTATATATCAAAATTATATCTTAATGTTACACCTATTCTTGCAGGCTTTCCTTGTTGATAAAATCCGTTCCCAATAGAAACGAAATAAAATGTTTTATATTCTGTATCAGTAATATTTTCAGCCCATAAATCAATCGAATACAAAGAATGTTCCAACCTCATCGAAGCTCCCAATAAAGCATAAAATGGTTGTTTTACGCTATTATCTTCGTCCCAATATATCGAACCTACACCTCTACAATTCAAGTTAAACGACAGCCCATTAATCCATTTTGTGTTTAATGGTTGACGATATGTTACTCCGGCAAACATTGTATTGCGTGGTGCATATGGAATGCGCTTACCACTATAATCATTTTTTCCATTATTAAATTCAACAAATCGTGCATCAGTCAATCCGTAGCTTGCATTAACCATCCATTTTACAGATGGTCGATACATTACTGAAGCCTCTACTCCATAGCTACGAGTTTTACCAGCATTTGCCATTATTCGGCCAGTAGTTGTTCCATCAGGGAACATAGTCAACTGTTGGTCTCGACAATCAATATAAAACATTGCTACATCGGCATTCAATATTCCATTATTTGTTGTCAAATGAGCCCCTATCTCATAATTAGTACTCTCCTCCGGATCATACCCAACAACATCATCAATATCATATTTCATTCCAAGCCCCATAAATTTCATTATGCGTTGTTGAAGAACATCCGAAAACATTTGTGTATTATAGCCTCCGGCTTTATACCCCTTTGAAACAGAAGCATATATATTAGAGGGATTAATCGTAGGCAAATTATACGTTACAGAAACTTTTGGAAGCAATTCTACAAACGATTTATCTAAACTACCACGATCATCAATCTTCACCTCATGATTATTAAATACATTCTCCAATTCTTGAGTTTCAGTACAATCATAAGTTGTATAAGATGTATTACAATAGCTATGATAATTCAGTGCCACATGCTCATAGTCAAGCCTTATTCCTGCAGAAAAGTCCCAACGGCCTATTTTATAACCACTTTGATGATAAATAGCTACACCCCACGTAGAAGTCTTAAAATCACTACCTAATACAAACGTATTATCATCCCAATTCACAGGATAGTATGGATTAGCCTCATTTCGATGTTTTTCTATCAATTGGTCAATACCATAATCTTTAAACGTTACTGGAGCATTCATGTCCGACGACTTATAGAAGACAAACAATCCACCCAACCAATTATATTTACCCACATTTCCTCGCGCCACAACATCTTGAGTCAACGCCCACTCTTTGCGTTTTTGTGTAAGCGTAAAATATTCCAATGGCAAAAAATCCTGATCAAGTGTCATATTATCATCAATATACTGAAAACTACTGATACTTGACAGCGTAAATTTATCATTCAACCATTTAATAGTCAAGCCATCGGTAACACCTGTGCGTTTATAAAAACATGTGTCATTATAATTGATTTCATCTGTAACAATTGAAGCATAAGGATACCCCTCTTGACGAGAAAGTTGAGCACTCGCTACATTCTCAAGATTGACACTTTCTGATATCCTCCACTGTGTTTTCCACCTAAAGCCACCCTGTTTCTCTGTATCACAATCAGCTCCGGAATATTTATTATCAAAAAAACCATCAGTCATAGAATAATATCCACTCCATGACATCGCCAAACGTGGTTGAAACTTTGCATAATAAGATACTGCAGTCTTTAACGAATTTCCGCTACCATACTCAGCCAACAATCGCAGTCCTTGATACTTCATTGGAGACAAAGTATATACATTTATCAAACCTCCCATAGTATTACGACCATATAGAGTACTTTGCGGTCCACGTAACACCTCAATACGTTCTATATCAACAGCATCAAAATCATAATTATCCTTGTTCAAGAAAGGGACATTATCAACATTCAATCCCACTACAGGTTGATCAATGCGAGCACCAAGTCCTCTAACATATATTGATGATGTCATGCGAGTCCCATAATCAGGCATATAGAAGTTAGGAGCCATTTCACTCACATTTTTCATTGCATCAATATTCAATCGATTAATCACGCCTCCTCCTATTGTCGTTGAGGAGATTGGTTGTACCCTCATATTTGAGGATTGCTTTATTGCCGAAACCGATATCTCTTGCAATGACAATGTTGTATCAGCAACAGCGCCACTTGACTGCGCACGCACACCAAGCAACGAAACACATAATCCTATAATTGTAATTATATACTTTCTTCTCATCTACACAATTTCACGTTGCAAAATTAATAATTCTATTCATCTTGCACAATCGCTATTTATAGTGAGAACTTCAAAAAAGTAATAGAGAAAATGCCATTACTACCATCCCTAAAATAACTCCTCCTATTGCAAAGTGATGATGTCCATACTCTTCTGCCCCAGGCAACAATTCATCAAACGAGATATACACCATAATTCCTGCAACAGCGGCCAATAGCAATGCGCCCACTGTAGGGGTCCAAAATGGCAACAAGAAAAGCATTCCAAATAGTGCTCCCACAGGTTCAGCAAGACCGGTCATTGTCGAATACCACAATGCTTTTCGGCGACTACCTGTCGAATGATAAATGGGGACCGATACAGCTATACCTTCAGGGATGTTGTGTATAGCAATAGCTATAACAATTGGCAATGCGACATCCAAACCGTCAAGAGCCGAGACAAACGTAGCCATTCCTTCGGGGAAATTATGAATTCCTATAGCTAACGCAAGCATCAAACCCGTACGTTTAAGACGCTCTTTAGGTTTACCATTACCTCCCGCATCATTGACAAAATGAAATTCATGGGGGTTTTCATCTTCAGGAATAAAAAAGTCAATAGCCGCAATAATCCCCATTCCTATAAAAAATGCCAATAGCACATATATCATCCCCTCCTTTCCGGGATACACAATTTCAATACCATCTAAAGCTTCCGGAATAAGTTCCATAAACGAGACATATACCATTACTCCCGCCGACAAGCCCAATGCGCCCGACAATACACGAGTGTTTGTCGCTTTTGTAAAAAAAGCCATCAAACTACCTATACCGGTTGACATCCCAGCAATCAGTGTAAGTCCCAAAGCGAGCAAAATTGACTCTATCGACAAGGTTATTTCCATACTTTCACAACATTTAAATAGTAATTTAATGCAAAATTAAAAAACTTTCTCTACTTTTACATCTCATTTCTATTATAACAATAAATGGCAACAGATATTCCAAAAGAAAGTCCACAATTAATTGCTCGATTGCGTAACGGTTCTACTTGCCGCGAAGCTTTTGGAGAAGTCATTGCCATGTACACAGAATCATTATATTGGCAAATTCGTCGCATGGTACAAAACCATGATGACGCCAATGATATACTCCAAAATACATTCCTCAAAGCATGGTCTTCAATTGAGCAATTTCGAGGCGATGCAAAGTTATCGACATGGCTATATAAAATAGCCATCAATGAGAGCCTTACATTTCTTGAAAAAGAGCGCAAGCGCATGAACTTCTCTCTTGATGAAGAAGAATCAATCCTCATCAATGCAATTGAAGCCGACGAATATATCGATGGAGATGAGCTAAAACTTAAACTACGCAAGGCAATTGCATCTCTACCGGAGAAACAGCGATTAGTTTTCAATATGAAATACTTTGATGATATGAAATATGAACAAATGTCTGAAATATTAGGAACATCAGTCGGTGCACTTAAAGCATCATATCACATCGCAGTAAAAAAAATTGAGCAATATTTTAATGACAACGATTAAACCTTTTGATTTAATCATTGTCTAACCCAATGTAAAGCATCATAGTTATGAAGAACGAAAGCGACATTCTCACCAAATTAGGCAACGATTCAGGCATGAAAGTTCCTGAAGGCTACTTTGCCGATTTTGCCAGCCGCATGACAAAAGAGTTACCAGCTCAAGACTTTGAAAATGAACAATCGCCGAAAGTCTTGCCTCGTTCTCGTTGGCAACAAATACGTCCCTACATATATCTTGCTGCGATGTTCATGGGGATATGGTGCATGATGAAGATGTTCAACCTCATGCAATCATCTGATGCAAAACTTTCAATAGATAATAGCCCGGCTTTAATTTCAGCGCTTAATGATGATGCGTTTGCCGAAGATTTCTATTACGAAGAATACATTGACGATTACGAAATCCTTGAGGATATGTACGACGAAGGGGTAAACACCTCTGAATTTATAACTTATGCCTCATATTAAATAATCCATTCCTATCATGAAAAGACTATCCATTCTACTCCTAATTATATCTTTGTTTGCTCAATTATCAACAATTGATGCGCAACAAAAACGCTCAAAAGAGGAACGCCAACAATGGTTCAAAGAAATGAGAGAATACAAACATAATTTTCTCATCAAAGAACTTGATTTAGACAAAGAGCAACAAGAAGCCTTTTTTCCCATCTACGACGCAATGGAGGATGAAACATTCAAATTGCATCACGGCACTCGCAAGTTGCAACGCGACTTAAGCAAAAAAGATGCTGATGTAACTGATATTGAATATGAAAAAGCTGCAGAAGCACTATTTGAACTCAAATATAAAGAAGCACAGATCGAACTTAAATACTTTGAGCAATTCAAAAACGTGTTGACTAAAAAGCAATTATTCCTACTAAAAAAAGCAGAGGATAAATACACTCGTCACCTCATGAGACAACACGACAAACAAAAAAGGAATAGAAGTAAGAAAGATAAAAAAGATTAATTTTTAATAAGCCCAAAATTCAATCTGTGATTTAGGGCAATCAACCATAACCCCACAATAGATGTTATAATCTTGTGGGGTTTATATTTACACAAAAAGCGACTACTATGAATAAGATAATCCGACAAATAATCGCCTATCTATTTTCAATTTTAGCATTTACAATATCTGCACAACAATCTAATAGCAAACCTGATTTTGCTTACCCTAAACAAGTGGCGAACACCGCAGAAAAAAACATCACAACAGCCTTAAACACAGGCAATGGGAAAGTATTAATTAAATCTCTCATTGATTATTCTGTCGCTCAATCGCTTATTGACGCAGATAATCTCCCGGGAACAATTAGTCGCATTGAAGAAATTGCAACAAAAGAGAAAGATCCATGCATTAAATCCATCTTAAATGTTCTATTATTAGATATTTATGACGGGATATATAACTCTGATAGATGGAAAATCGATAGACGAAACAATCCCCTACTACCACTCCCCAATGACTACAACACTTGGGATGGCAATCAATTCAAACACAAAATATTAGCACTATGCGACTCTGCTTTATCAAATCCTGTACCTCTGCAAGCATCATCTTTAAAAGAATACGATTCAATAATAACTCACAATTCACTCACATTTCAATTTTACCCCACACTATACGACTTTATCGCTCGGCACATAATCGAAAAAATAAGTTCATATAGCCATAGCGCTAACACGTTGCCTATTAAATGGTTGTGCGAGTATAGTTTCTTTGCTAATTTAAGATTTACATATACATCACCCATCACTAAACGCATACTTTCACTATATCAAAATCTACTTGAATTAAACACCCATCGACAAGCGGCATTCATAGATTGTGATATTGCACGAATTTCGTTTTTAAATAACGCTGTGTATAATTCAAACAACAAAACAACATTTGAACTACTACAAGAATTATATCACAATCATAGCAATAGTGAATATTCAGCTGAAATTCTAATATCTATGTATGAATACGCTCAAGATATGCAACACAAAAAATGGCTGTACAACAAAATCAAATATAATTTAGAAAAATTTCCCTATTATACTCGTCACAATTGCCTCGAGAATCTAATTAATGATATTAGCGAACCTTCGGTAACGATATCAGCTCCTTGCTCCATTTTACCCAATGACTCATTGGATATATCTATTGAAAACAACAATACTCCCGAATTTAAAATTGACATATATTACATACACGATAACACTCATAAAATAAGATCTATTTATTCGTTTAGAGAATCTTCGGCACAGGCTCAATTAATAGATTCGATTGTCATTAAATCTGACTCAACAGTTCCTTTTCTAGAAAAGGAACTAATAAAAACTTCATTTAACAAGCCCGGTTATTATATCCTCGTTCCGAATATTAATGGAAACGACATATCTAAAAACAGATCATATGGCACAATCTGCTGTAGTAATATGTCATTGATGAAATCCGAATATTACAATGAACGTTGGGTTACTGTAGTGAATTCTAAAACAGGAAAACCGCTTAGCGATATTGAGATTTTCAACACTAAAAACAATCAATTTATAAAAAAAATAGCTAATACTGATATCTCTGGCAATGTTCAAATTACAGCAAAAGAGAGCCTCGATCTTGTTGCAGTCTCAGGGAACAATCTTTCAAACGAAGTGTATTTTAACAAAACCTCGACACAAGAATATTCACCTATAATTTCTGGCAGCACCTTTACCGATTTAGCAATATATCACCCAGGAGACTCTATTAAATTTAGTGTTATTATATCAGAAACACATAAAGACCATCATGAATTATGCACAGGCAAAACTGCAACAATAAAGCTATACAGCCCTAATTTACAAGAGATTGACACAATTTCACTACGCACCGATAAATGGGGAAGAATTTCTCATTCGTTCAAACTTCCCAATGATGGAATAACAGGAGAATGGGTCATTTCTACCATTATAGGAGATGAAGTTATCTCAGGGGAACGAGTCATGGTAAGCGACTATAAATTACCCACATATTTTATCCAAACAACAGAAATCCTCAGAAATTCACCGGAAGCCGGAGCTGTAACGTTAATAGGTAAAGCCGAAACTTATTCCGGTTTCCCTCTCGCCGACATTGACATAAATCTAAACCTTTCGGTGTCTCCTCGCAGCATTTGGTGGCGCACAACATCTCCTAACTCTTTTTATTCAATAGGAACAAAAACTAATGCTGATGGCAAATTTTCAATAATATTACCAGCTGAACTGCTTGAAAGTTCACCTATTCCAAACGGAATTTTCAACGCAAAAATCACCGCAACCTCATATAATGGCGAAAGTCAAGAAACAGACAAGACTTTCACATTAGGAAAAACATACAACATATTAGCCTCACTTGATGAAAATATTGAGATTTCCAAACCCATAAAAATAGATATCAAGCTATCAGACATTAACGATAAAACAATTAATGATACCATTAATTATTTCATCAAAAAAGGAGGTAAAACAATTCATCAAGGAAAATTCCTCTCTGCCCAACCCATTATTGATTTAAAATCAGTGCCAAGCGGGTGTTATTCATTTACTTTTGCGCTTGCCGACAGCTCTATTGCTCAACCTTATACGATTGACGATATTTGTTTATATAGCAATAGCGACAAAATACCTCCTATCGAAACTGCACTATGGATACCGGTAACAAAATACACTATTAACAACAGCACTCAAAAAGCAAATATTCTATATGGAACAACAGCTAACAACTGCCATATTGAATATTATATATGGAACAAGAACAGATTATATTCAAAAGGTTGGCTCACACCTACCCCGGGTCTACATCATTTTGAAGTAGCGCTCCCTGATAGCACGACCAATTTAACCGTTTCGTTCCGCACTTATTACGAATATAATTGTACTACAAATCATGTCGAAATAGAACTCAAAAATTCGACTCCGAGCATAACCCTCAAAGCAGAAAGCTTCCGCGACAAAATTACACCAGAAACAAAAGAGATATGGAAATTTAGAGTAACCGACAACATTGGAAACGGGTCTAAATCAGCGCTAATTTTTGACATGTACACCAAAGCCCTTGATAAAATTAAAGGTGCCTCTTCATTATGGCACATGAACACTCCCTCTATTAGAGGCAATTCTCTTTACCTTCCTATTCCTTATAACTATCCTAACTCATATTGGGCATCAATTACTCTTCACGACAACAAAAATTGTCCGCAACTTGTAGTGCCACAAATTGATTCTTACGGATATCGTATTTTTAATCCAAGAAGGTCAAATAAGGTAATTCTTTTTTCAACACCTACACTTAGATATAATAATGAGGATTATGATGAAGAAGAGGCCGACAGCGCACCATCGTCTCTTGAATTAGCTAAATTGGGAGTAGAATCATCTCTTGACGAAGTTGTACAGATTGGGAATCCTGCATCTAACGAGTTCTCTTATCGCGCAGCAGAAGAGCCCCTTGCTTTCTTTGAGCCAATGCTGTTGACTGATGACGAAGGTCGTCTATCATTCCAATTCACTGTACCTAATACCAACACCACATGGGCATTCAAATCAATTGCCTACAACAGCGAATTGTTGACATCTAACCTATCTTTTAATGTTGTTGCTAACAAGCCTATAATGGTGCAACCCAATATGCCACGCTTCATTCGTTCGGGAGACATCGTCGAGATACAAGCTTCCGTAATGAATAATTCAGACTCTGTACAATCAATTAATACTATAGTTGAGGTATTTGATTACACCTCTAACATGACAATACAACGAAACAATTACATTAACATCATTGAGCCTGCACAATCGGCTGTAGTTTCTACAAGTATTACCGCCTCACTTGACACCCCATTTATAGGCTATCGCATCAAATCATCAACTAACGATTTTGCCGATGGTGAACAATCTTTAATCCCGGTTCTTCCCTCAACAAGTCCGGTTATTGAAGCAAAGCCATTCTATATAGCGTCCGACTCCACTTCATTCACAATGAAGTTACCATCTATGCCCTACAATGCTCGTGTAACGCTACAATATTGCGAAAATCCTGTGTGGTATTGTGTAACAGCCTTGC